>JAJFTT010000012.1 GCA_021372785.1 Negativicutes bacterium
CAAATTTCTCGTTATGGCAAGTTTCTCAACTGCACTATCTTCCGACGAAGCCGCATTGCTTTTCCGTCGTCACCGCACTCGTTTTCCGTTATGACCGCACTAACTTTCCGTTTCTACCGCACTCTGGAGGTGCTGTAATCATTCAAAACAATCTTTACCTTCAAAAAAGGCAGACTGCTGCCCTGTAATGGCAAAACCCATTGCAAGGCGATGGTTTGCTCCGGCCAAAAGGGCATAGTGATCCCATCTGCCGATAGTTTTGAACGCAGATCTACGCACAATGTCACTGCCGGGAAAAAGCTCCTCCGCGCGTAAAAATCCGGATTACTTTATGCTTATCGCCATCCTTCGGTTCTATAATAGGCAATAGCATACCCTCTTTTTGCGAACGAATCAAGAATTAAAACCACAGGGAACGAATAAACAAGCCATTGATGACGACGAGATCACAACAAACCGTTCAGGGCTGGCATTTTCGCGCACAATGCTTCCCATTTTGATTTTTTGGTCACGCAGTCTGCCTGCCGGCGTTTGCAGACATTCCGCCGGTTTTGGTTCTTTTGTTATTATTGGTTGACCGCAGCCAGAATAGAATCCGTCGGAAGATGATCTGTCAGGAGATGCGCGCCGCGCAGATTGTAGTTTACGGCAGTGATGACAACAACCAGCCGAAGCTCCGGAAATACCACCATTTGTTACCGCCGTTGCCGGTCATATCATAAGCTGCAAATTGAAGCTGCGGCCAGAGGGAGCGTCTTTGGGCTTGGTTACCCAGGCGGGAAAGCCCTTGACAGGCAAAGCCAGGGTGAACCTAACCCAGTCTTCAATGAGATACATGCGCTCCTCGTTCCCGCGGGAAAAGGAATTGTTATTATCGCATTCCAGGCACGAACTCATGGGCAGGAAATCCTCAACAGTGATTTTTTCTTTGCGCGGATCCGGATACCGAACGGGCTGTTTATTGGGAACGTATGGCAGAACCCTGGCATCCACATCCGGCAGCAAGCCTTGATCGATGACAATGCCGATCAATATGCCCGTGACCGTTTTTTATGAGGGAGCGAGTGTTTCTCAAAAATCAAGCATTTCAACCGCATCTAAGACATTGCTATATAGTATATGCCTCGAGCGGATTTTCATTCATCTATGCGCGTAATTCTTAAGTTTTGCCTTAACACTTAACAGATTCAGCGTGCATCAAATAATCACCTCAAGATAAGTTTTGATCACATCTCCACATTTCAAAAGATTTGCATATCGATAAAGTTTATTTAGGTTTCTATCCTCTCGCTTCAAATTACTTTGATAGTTGGCGATTAATCGCTTGTAGAATTGGCGCATATTTACTTTGATAGTTGGCGTACGGCTTTTATGGCGAGCGAGCAACAGACCTACAGACTGTATCATAGAATATAAAAAACGGAAACGGGATTGTCCATACAATGACGGTCCCCTTTTTATTTCATTTTACTTATAACTTATGGTTGGCAAATGATCCGGCAGTGAGCCCACCACAATCAACTTCAGCGCTGAATCATACAGAAAGTATATTCTGATTAATTTTGTATTATCAATACCCGCCTTCAGGTGCAAATTCAACGGACATTCTACCGGTTTGCCTTTGAAGCCGATCCTCCATTTGATTTTATATTCCCTGGCATATTTTTCAACGGATACCCCATTCACCGGCGTGATCTTAAATGGCTGTTCATACTTCTGAGCACAGCGACGCTGCATCTCCATTGTATCGATGATGCCAAGCAGATTGTCCCGATAATCGGTAGCAAGGTATTCCAGCGCATTGCAGAGCAACTCCAGATTAATTTCATTTGGTTCCACAGCGCTCATCTCAGCGCATGCCCGTTGATGAAAGACAAGTCTGTCTTTAAATTCAGCTGCCACCCAACCGGCAACTTCTGTTGGCCGCACAGGGCGATTTTTTAAATTGCGCAGCCGCAGGATTTCATTTTTGCTTTCTTGCAATTCAGTTTGATGCTTTTCTTTCAGCAGTTCCATTTGCTCGCGCAATTCCCGGTTCCGAACATCCAGATTGTGAATTTCTTCTTTCAACGCACTGATTTTTCGGTCTCTCTGAATAACCTGTCCTTCGGCTTCTTGCAACTCGGTTTGATAACGTTCTTTGATTGCCTCTTCTCTTTCTTCCAGGGCATGCAGGAGCTCCTCTTTGCTTTGGGTGCGATTCACCATATGCGAACGGTCAATTTCTTTCGCTTCCGGTAAAAAAACGACGTTTCCGAATAGCACTGGCTTATTTCTGCAATAATCCTGGCTGAATTTCTCCCAATCGCTGCCGGATAGTCTTGAATCAGCTTTGCTGTTTTGATAAGGACTGCGAAGCACATCGCCGCCAAAGGAAAGCGGTTCAAACAAAAGTACATCGCCGCAACCAATTGCCTGGCCGCTATACTTTACAAAATTCTTCTGTTGTTCTAAAGGCAAAGTATAAAACTGAGCATATCCCATACGATAATGAGCCAAGTTTGTGATATCAAACGGCCATTTTCTAATTTTCCCCGGCGGCTTAACTGCGATATTGGGAATTGGCACCTGATGTATGCTAGCTGCATCCAAACTTATCTTCTGATAAGCAGCCAAATCAACCGGCTTTACCTGTTCCGCTGCGCATTCCGCCATGACCAAGCACGGCATCATCCGATCTTTTGCTTTCAGCCAATTCACCAGATTCCTGGTCTTTCCCGGACTATCTAAGTAAATTGCGTCTTCGGTAAGTTTCATACCGTGATGCAATTCCACCAGCGGATTGCGTACCAACAGTTTGATAAAGGAATAACGAAAAACCTCACAAGGTTCTGTTATTCCAACCGGATCGGATACCAGGGTACGGAAACCGCATTCCACCTGGCCAGCAACGATCCGATAAGCGATATTGGTTTCAATGAGGCGGCCCGGCACTGCTGCACGGCTCTGTTTTAGGTTTTCCGGCTGTGACCCCAGGTCGGGTTCTGTTAATTGCAGAGCCCAGATTTTTTCTTCGGGTAAACAGATGACTTCCAGCTTATAGCCCCGATCAATTCGGAATGATTTAAAATTGCGGCAATCTACTTCTGCAAATTGAGATGCAGGCGGCCATTTCAGCTCTTCCGGCTCATCCAAGGCCTGGAAACGCTGCCGCAGCCAATTGAGTGTTTCGAGCATGACGATCTTCAGCACACTTTCCGCCGTCAGCTTTCCGTTACCGGCGATGGCATACAGCTGATACGTAGGATAAGTGACATTACGAATCAAGCGCAGCGGTTGATTTTGGCGAATGGGCTGCTCAGAAACGCTCATTGGAATTTCACTCCTTTTTGGTTTCTTAAGAATCGATTTTAGCAGGTCGAATATTTCCTCTGCATGGCTAATTTCATCTAACACCCGAGCGATTTTCAGAATCGCCACCGCGGGCGCTGGGAACGTTATCACATCTATCAAGGTTTGACTAAGCTAACTAGACACACTATTTTGATTTTTTAGGTATACTCCCTCAGTCGGACCTTTTCCTATACTCAAGCTATATTGCCTGAAACCTCATGAAATAAGGCTGAAACGCCTTTTTTCTTTGTAAATAACTATTGATTTTGCTTTCCATCCTACGCTCCCACCTAAACTTTATAACTACAACCAGCTATACTCGTAGAAACTTCGGAAAGTGCTGTGTTTCTGCATAAAAACACTATATTTTGACATAAAAACAATTGACTTTTCCGGGAATTGTAGTTATAATTATT
>JAJFTT010000013.1 GCA_021372785.1 Negativicutes bacterium
CCGGACGAGTAAGAAATCGACAACAATTTGCAGGCGGCGCTCAAAGAACCGGCCAAAGCAACTTTTTCCAATAAGACGGCGGTGTCATCCTGGAAAAATACTTCCCGCCGGCTGAGAGAGAGCTGCACGCTGCAAGTGACCGGATTGGTTTGCGACATCGCCGCGGCATATTGTTTCAGGCGCTGATAATCTTCCGGCCGATCGGCATCCAGGGTCATGCCCAGATCCGGCAGTTCAATCGTTTCTTTGCTGCATGTGAGCGATGACAGGGCAGCCCCCAAGCCGCCGTCGCCTTTCGATTGCAGCAAGTCGCTGATGATGCCATTCTGCAGCAGCACCGGGTGTCCGGAACGGCCTTTGTGGCTGGGCAGCAGAACGGCGCAGTGGGAATAATCCATCAAGCCCATCATCGTCAGCAAGGAGCGTTTGGCGAACAGCGGCACATCGGCGGGCAGAAAAAAGAAGCGTTCGCAGCGTTCTTGGATCCATTGCATGCCAAGGCAAGCGGAAAAAAACATATCCGTCGTGCGGTAATCCGGATTATAGAGGCAGGTAACGTTCAGCGGGGCAAGATGATGCTGCAGCCGTTCCGCTTCCAGCCCGGTAACGACCACGATGGGATCGACACCGGCGGCTTTCAGCGTTTCAATGGCGGTCTTGATGACGGTGGAACCACCCAGCTGCAGCATGGGCTTGAATGATTTCATGCGGGAAGATAAGCCTGCGGCGACAATGACTGCTCCGGTCTTCATAGAGAACCTCCTGTCGAATAAGATTGTAAAACATAACGATGCCGAAAAGCTTCCCGGCAGGTCTATCTGCCGGGTAAAGCACACCTTTAGTTTATAACAGCTGCGGCAGCGTGTCAATCACAAAAGCCATAATCGCGGGGCAAATTTCCTGCGGTAAACCGGCTTCCGTCAGCCGCACGTCCGGCTGCAACCCGGCAGGCGTACTGCCGAGAATTTCAAGGCAGCGAAGACCGGGATACTCTTCCAGGAAATAGGCCTGCAACAGCTGAACTTTTGCTTTCAATAGGGCTTTCCGCTCTGCCGGCGCATCGGCAGCGCTGCCGTAACGCAAGCCTAACACCATCACGGCAGCGGCGTAAGCGCCGCAAACTTCACCGCAATAGAGGCCGCCGCCGAATCCGGCTGCCAGGCGGCGCGCCGTGTCGGTATCCAGACCCAGTGGTTCGGCAAAGGCAGCCAGCACGATTTGAGCGCAATTGAAACCGAGGGCATGTTGCTGATTGACATAGTGCAGACTCATGGCTTACCCCCGATCCGCCCAGCGGTAATCTGAGACACTGGGCATTTTAATGGAAAACGAGAACCGGCGGCGGCAGCCAGATTTGTTTGCGGCAAACCGGCGGTATCCCGTTTCACCGGCCGGGCGCATATCGACTGCGGCCGCAAAAATCCGCCGCAATTTGGCGGCTGCGCCGGCGAACTCGTCTTCACCCGGTAAAAAAAAGCTAAGGTTTTGCGTTTGCCTTGGGCGGTAAAGAAGGTGCGGCGGCTGATTTTACCGTGAAAACAGATGTTTGCTTTGGCGGTCGGAGTGAAATTTTTAAGTTGCGTGATTTTATCCCCCCCTTACAATATTCTGCGTTTTGCGCTCTCACAGTCGGGCTTACCGAAGCTGATTTCAACTGAAAATTCGCGCTGCAGAGCAGCGAAAATCCGTGTCTGGATTTGCTGCGGAGTGAGTGAGCTGTCGAGGACGAGGTGCAGATGATCCTGCTGGCGTTCTGCCCGGTAATTTTTTACCTCTGGCAGAGAAAAGACGGCTCGGTCCAGTTCATGCACCGTCAGCCAGCCCCAAAGCTTTTCCTGCCGCAGCCGCGTTTGTTCTTCAGCCAGGCGATAGGGATAGATATCCGGCAGCAGGCGGCCGCGATCACCGGTGCGGTAACGCAGCAGCGGCATGGCTTCACGCTGCAGCGTAGTCAGCACGATTTCACCCCATTCACCCGGTGCTAAAAGGCGATCGCTGTCGGGATCGGCGATTTCAAGCCGGAGGAACGGGTGACAGATTTGCAACCCGGGACCGTTTTGACCGCGCACCGCGCAGCCAAAACCGCTTTCCGTCAGACCATAATGCGGATGCGTCCGGCAATGCCAGGTTTGCTCCAATTCACGCAGCAGCCAGGCCGGCGTGTAATCGCCGGTCACCAGCAGTGATTTGGGCCGCAGCTGCGGCGCGGCGCGGCTGAGGACTAATAAGGGAATGGGATAACCGGCCAGGCAATCCGCACCTTTGGCAGCCAGCGCCGCCGCCGCCGGATCAGCAATAAAGCCATACGCTTTGGCTTGTCCGCCCAGGTTCGTAATCGCCCGTTCCAGTAAATCACCCACACTGTACTGCGTAGCGCCGGGCAGAAAGAGAGCGGCTGTTTCACCCGGCTGCATCAGTTCCTGCATGCCTGCCGAAAAATACTCGATGGTCTGCCGCAAGTCTTTCGGAGAAAAAAAGAGACGTTTGGGTTTGCCGGTGGTGCCGGAAGTCGGCAGCGTGGTGATGCGCGCTACCTGCCGCGGCGGGATGCAGAGAAAGCGCTGCGGGTCCGCGGCTAGTTGGTCGGCGGTGGTGAAGGGCGGTATGCCCTGCGCATAAAAATCCGAACGCTGCGCCTGAAGAATCTGCCGCTGCAGCATCTGCTGCTGCCAAGCCTCAAGCGCCCGGAAGTCCGCAATTTGGCAATGCCGCAGCGTCCAGCTTTCCACAAAAGATAAGGTCATGAGCTTGCCTCCAGGATTGCCAAAAAGTAACCGCATTTGGCCTGACGCAAAGCCGTTCGGTCCAGTTTGGCGTAAATTTGCTGACTGCCCCGCTCCAGAATCCATTGTCCCCAGAATTGCGGCAGCTCTGCGGACTGATCCTGCCAGCTGAGGAGCGCGAAACCGGCGGCCTGGAAGCGCTGCAGCAGGGTGGGGCGGCTTTCCATTCTGCCCAGCACACCGGAGAAATCGGCGGCTTGGCCGCGGGCGTAAAAATCGGAGATCAGCAACTTGCCGCCCGGTTTTAAGACACGACGGGCTTCGCCCAGGGCTGTTTGCGGAGCGGTGATTTTGGAGAAGCTGCATTCAAACAGCAGACCGTCAAAGCTGCTGTGCGCAAAAGGCAAAGCGGCGGCATCCGCTTCTACAGCGCCGGCGGCAGGCAGCAAATCCACCCCAATCGCCTGATACCCTAACTCTTTCAGCAAGGCAACGGTAGCTCCCGTACCGCAGCCGATATCACAAAGACTGGCTGCCGGCGGGAATTGGCAAGCCGCCACACCCCAACGGGTCAAGGTCAAACCGCCGGGACGGCAGACGCTTAGTTCCATGGCGTTAAGTAGTGTGCGCAGAAGGGGACTAAGCGGCCCTGCTCGTAAACATGCAGACTGCAGCGCCGCAGACGTTCCAGATCGATTGTACCGGCATCCTGAAAGGCCATGGCGGAGATTGTGAAGCCATGCGAACGCACACGTCGGGCAAAATAGTTTAAATCCTGCAGATCTCCGGGCTTGGCGTCCTGCCGATCTCCGGGCTTGGCGTCCTGCGGACACGCTGCCGGGTTCTGCGGGCGCAGCAAGCTCGTTTTCATAGTTTGCGGCGCTTCCCTGTCTGAGAGAGCCGACTTTTCCCGCAGCCAGCGCCGGACAACGAAATTGCGATTCTGCGCCGCAGTCACCGGCCTGGCGGCCGAGCAGCCGCAGCCGGAGGCTGCCTGGGAAAGGGCGGTCGGCTGCTGATTTTCATCGATCACGAAGTCGCCGTGGAAACCGCAGAGCGGGTGATCGCAGCGGGAGGGAAGTAAATTCTTCACCGCTACTCTGCCGCCGGTCTGCCGTGCAATTTCTACGACCAACGTATCGAGAGTCAGGCGGTCTTCGGCCTGCGGCGGCTGCGGAATGCGGCCGAAATAACTGACGGGCTGAAAATGCACGCCGCGGACAGCCGGAGAGTTGGCAAAAGCAAACTGCAGGATGCTGCCGATGGCATCAACGTTCACCCCCGGTACCAAAGTCGGGACCAGGGTGACGCCAATCTGTTCCGCCGCACAGTTTTGGATTGCCCGAAGTTTTAAGTCCAGCAGCGGCTTACCGCGCAATTGCTGATAAATACTGTCCTGCAGACCGTCGAATTGTAAAAAAACAAAAGACAAACCTGCTTCGGCAAGCGCATGCAGATAGGCGGGGGACTCGGCCAAACGAATGCCGTTGGTATTCAGTTGGAGATAGCGAATGCCGGCGCTTTTGGCCGCGGCGATGATCTGCGGCAGGTCGTCGCGCAGGGTTGGCTCTCCGCCGGACAACTGCAGCAGCGGTTGACTTAAGGCGGCGAGCCCTGGCAGGGCATCCAGCAATTCCGCTAAGGCAACATCGCTGCCGTCGCCACCCGCGGCGAAACAAAAAGGGCAGTGCAGATTACAGCGCCCGGTCACTTCCAAAACAACGCAGCAGGTTCCCTGCAGATGCTCGCTGCAAAGCCCGCAGGCTGTGGGGCAGGGAGGCGCTTGCTCCAGTTCCGGCAAATTGCCGCGCCAACTCTCGAGATCAAGCTGGTTGCGCCAAATCGGCGCCGAAAAAAAACCGTGTTGGGGACAGGTTTTTTGCAAGGTAATTGCACCCTGTTCGTCCTCCACCTGCTCGGCCGGGAGAGAACGCAGGCAAACAGGGCAGAGACTGTAGGTATGGCGGATCACTTTGCCCATTATTTATCCTCCAATTCCTGTTCCACTTCCGCCATGCGCCCGCGCGCCAGTTCCTCCGGGATGTAAACCAGACCGCAGACTGGGCATTTGGGAATATCGGTAAAAAAGCTGTGTCCCAGATACTGAAAATACGTTTTTTCCGGCTGCAGTTCCACCTTGCAGCGATAACAGATCAGTTTCCTGGCGGTTGATTCTGACATTTTAAAATCCATTCCTTTCGCAGTGCCTAAGGCACAAATCGAGATGAAAAGGATGCAAACAGTTCCTTTTCACGCTATTCTCCGCCCAAGCTCATGCGGTGGCAGTAAGCATTTTCCAGGCAGAAGCCGTCGGCTGTGGGGCGGTATGCGACCCAAAATGTCATCTGTCCGATTTGCAGGTGTCCGAAGCAAAGACCGCTCTCGTCCAGCGCTTTTTCACCGCTTGCTTCGCAGTGACGGATCACAGCCTCGACATCTTCCAGTAAGATCAAATCACGCTGCAATTTTTCCGCTGTTTGGGGCGAAAGCCGGAGCGGCAGACGGTTTTCAGACATGGGTGCTTCCTCCTTAAAAAATTCGTGTAAGAGTGTTTTTTTCAGCAGCCGACGGTTTTGACGGCTCTCGCTGGCTGTGGGAGCTCTGCGATAAGCGGCTTCTCTGCCGGTATGCCGGTTGAGAGCAAAGAGCAGATCGAGCAGATGATAAGCAGGTTTGCCCGCTCCGGCAAAAACATCGCGGCAGTTTGCACAGTAGGTGAGATACGGCAGTTCGCTCCTGGCGGCACGATCGCGCACCACTTGGGCAAAGTAAGGCGGATTGGCAATAGAGACCTGTCCGCCCCAGCCGCAGCAGAGCGGCAGTTCCGCTTCGTCTGCGATCCGGCAGCCGGCTTTCTCTGTCAAAACACGCACCGCTCTGTGCAATTCCGGATCGTCCTCCGATTGACAGGGATCAAAAACCGCTAGCCGGGCTGTTTCTGCGGCGGTGACCGGCGGTTGAAAACCGTGTTGTTCCATCACCTGATAGAGCATGCGGCTCTCGATCTCCGGCAGAAACTGCCGAAAGATATTGCGGCAGCTGACACAGGCGAAGACAGCGATCGGCCGGCCCAAATCAAGCCATTGCCGCCGGATTTGTTCGATTGTGCTCTGCAGGAGCGCCTGGTCACCGGCCCAAAGCGCTGGCGCCCCGCAGCAGCCGGTGAAGATTGCCGTTTCGGGTTCCACGCTTAAAAGATAGCGATAGCTCTCCGTAACATAGCGCGGATCCGAACCGCCCAGACGGCAGCCGGGAAAGAAGAAGTAGCTGCTTCGCTCGCCCGGTGCGGCCGGGCGAACCAGAGCGCAGTCCGCTCCGTTGGAAAATTCCAGATCCCGCAGCCAGAAATCATGAAAAGGCCAGGGCATCGCGCCTTTTTCCTGCATGCTGCGCTGACTTTGCAAGAGAAAAGCACCGGTGTCGATACCCTGAGGACAGACGTTTTTACAGACGTCGCAATGATTGCAGCTGGCGATCAGACGAGTAGCCACGGTGCCGTTGCCATCCAGCGTACCGGGGTGGATCGTGACCTCCACCTCTTCCTCGATACGGCCGGGTGATTTGCCGTAATAACGCATCAGGTCACAGTGCTTCAGACAGGCATCGCACTGACACTTCAGACAGCGGCCGGCTTCTTGGACCGCCTGGTCTCGCGTCAGGGGGCCGTCGGTGACAGCCGGCGGCGCAAAGGGGATTGCTGCGGCATCCATGACCAGCCGGGTGGTTTTCCTGGTTTCGGGTTGGCGCATCAGCCCGGTTTTCAGGTACGCTTCGATTACACCGGCCATCCTCAAGCCGGTGGCGATGGCATCGGCCGGCTGTTCTCCGCCGCCGAGAAAAATACCGTCTTGCCGGCTGGCGCCTGCCGCACCGCAGAAGCCAAAACGATTCCCCTCCGGGCCGGTTGCGATATAAATCGCATCGGCCGTGAGCGTCGCCAGATCGTTGATTTCACAATTCAGCTTGAGCTCATAGCGCTCATACATCAATTGCAGTTCGAACTCGGCTAAAAACTGTTCCGGCAGCAGCAGATCCCAGAGACAGCCGCCGATGCGATTGGTCTTTTCATAGAGAACAACTTCGTATTTGCGGGCGGTCAGCCGCAGTGCACAGGCAAGACCACCAGGTCCTGCACCGATAATGGCGATTTTTTTGCCTTTCGCCGGCAGCTGATACTGATTTGGCCGCCGATTGGCGGCGTAGGCAACCGCCGCCTGCTCCAATTTACCCAGCAGTACCGCTTCGTCTTTTTCTTTGCGGATACAGGCAGCCGCGCAAGGACGATGACAGACCTGGGCAACGATAGCCGGAAAGCCGACCGTATTCTGGAACAAACGATAGGCGCTGTTGAAACTGCCGCGTTGCAGGCGGCTGATCAAGTCGCGCACATCCAGTCCGAACGGACAGGCGCATGAGCAAAACGGTGGTTCTTCCCGCAGACAATTTTTCAGTGTTTCTTTGAAATCACGCATTTTTGCTCCTTTGGATTGCTAAAAAGGAGAGGATCATTCACTTTTGTGAATCATCCCCTCCTCGTGTTTTGAGAAGCGATGAAACGGAAGTGAGTTACACAACCGTTTTCGAACGCCGCCGGCCGGGATCCGGCAGCGACGGTTTTTCCGATCAACAATTCGGAAGGGGAACGGTTTCGGCAGCCTAGAAGAATTTTTCGGCTCCCTCGCCAAGCGGTACAAAGTGATCGACTTTCCCGACTTTAACGGGATTGGCCTTGATGTTTTCCAATTCTTCATAAAGATCGGAGCCGAGAAAGTATTTTTTGGGTGTAATTTGGCCGCCGGCGGCTAAGAGGTCGAGGCCGGCTTTGACTTTGTCAGGCAAAGCGGGCATTTCATAAATGCGAACGCCGCAGGCGTTATAGATGGCGTTCAGGACCGCAACATGACCGGCGGATTGATAAGCCTCGGATGCGCCGGAAGAGCCGAAAGGTCCGACTTCATCGGGACGTTCATAATGGATGATTTTGATCTCGTCCGGGATATCCTTGATATAAGGCACGCCGCTGGTCAGGGGATTGGTGTGTTTTTTCACATCATCGTAATTTTCGCTTAAGGCAAAGCCAATTGAATGAGAAATGCCGCCGTAAGCCTGTCCGTTGACCGCATCGATATTACCGATTTTACCGACATCATCGACAACCGTGAAACGCAGAACGGTCGTCTTGCCGCTGGCGGTATCCACTTCTACTTCCGCCAGGTTCAAGCAGTAAGTATAGGCCGGATTGGGATCCCCTATGCCGGTATTGGGATCCAGACGGCAGAGACCGGCAACGCTTGTATTGGAGTAGGTGCCTTCGTATTTGGTGGGAATGCCTTCCGCAATCATTTCCTCGTAGGTGCGGTAAGTGCCGTCCGGCTTGGTCATGGCTTTGATCAGTTTTTCGGCGGCGATCCGGGTCGCATTGCCGCTCATGAAGTGGGTGCGGCTGGCGCCGGACATGCCGCTGTCGGGGCATTCTTTGGTATCATTCTGAATCAAGCGGATTTGATCCGGCTTGACGCCCAGCGGTTTCAGAGATTCCAGCGTCAGCATCAGGGAGCCGATATCGCCGCCCTGACCCAATTCCTGATAGGTGTCGTATTTATAGAACATCTGATTCGGCGCGATTTCAATGGCGGCGGAGGCTTTGTCGGTAGCGCCTTCGGTCACATTGAAACCACCCCAGGATAAACCAACGCCGCGGCGTTTGGCCGCTGTGTCGGCCGCTTTGGCTTCCGCCACCGCTGTGTCGTAGTAAGGCTTCATCATTTTCATAATGGCTTCCATGGGATATTGCCGATAGGGATAACTGTTGGTATTGGTCTGACCTTCGCGGGCAATGTTGCGCCAGCGGAATTCAAAAGGATCAATACCGGCTTTGGCAGCCAGCATATCCATCATCGCTTCGGAATGTGTGTAGGCCTGAGGCGAACCATAACCGCGGTAAGCGGTGCCAAAATTATGATTGGTGTTGGCAATCCGCGCCAATCCCGCAACATTGGGCACATAATAGGGGAAATAAGCGAAACGCGGCAGCTTGGTCATCAAGTCATCACCGCCCCAGGAGTAAGCGCCGTGATCAATACCAAAATCGAATTCGGCAGCCGTGATTTTACCGTTGCTGTCGCAGGCAAGGCGGCCGTTGGAGTAAGCGGGGCAGCGTTTGCCGCTGAAATGCTGATGTTCTTCATAAGTCATGGAGAGTGCAACCGGCATTTTGGTGACCACCGCGGCAGCACCCGCCAAGACCAGATCACCGGCGTTGGTGGACCAGCCAAAAGAGGCGCCGGTCGGATTCATGATTACCCGCATTTTCGACTTGGGTACGCCGAGCGAATTACCGATGCGGCCGAGGGAAGAATAAACACCCTGGGATTTGCACTGGAAAGTAAGGTTGTCATCTTCATCAAAGTAAGCTTGAACGGTATCGCCTTCCACGGAAAGATGAGGTTCCCGGGTGGAATAGTAGCTGCCTTCCACGCTGTAAGCGGCATGATCAATCAGCTCGGCTACTTTTGTGGCATCCTCCAGGCCGGCCCCTTTGAGCACGGGCTGCATGGCGAATATATTCGGCGTATCCTCATGAATACGCATGGCATCCGGCATGACGGCATCGAGATAACTCAAATATTCCGGTAGTTTTTCCAATTCAACCTTTACTTGAGCGGCGGCGGCGCGGGCATGATCTTTGGTATCGGCCACGACCAGAGCCACGACATCGCCATAGCGATAGATTTTGTCTTCACACAAAACTTTGCGGCTGGGCACCATAACGGTAGTACGCTCATGAAACTGACCTTCCGCCATGACGTTGGAACCGCCGGCGGCTTTTAACTCTTTGGCGGTGATAACCTTAACGACGCCGGGCATTTGCTCGGCTGCCTCAAAATCTATTTTTAAGATTTTAGCGTGATGCGCCAAACGCGGCTGGACCATCACGGCATGCAGACTTTCCGCCGGCATTTTTAACTCCTGATCATCGCCGTAATCGGCTAAGCCGCAGACTTTTGCCAGAGCAGTGGGGCGTACCAGGGGTTTGCCGTAATATTCGTTATCGCTGGGCAACTGGAAGGTTATTTCTTCGATGCCGGCCTCACCGCGCATCACTTTGGCAGCGGCGATCACGGCGTCCACCAACTGCTTATAACCGGTGCAGCGGCAGATGTTGCGGTGCTGTTGGAACCAATCGCGCACTTCCTGCCGGCTGGGATTGCTGTTCTTTAATAAGAGAGCATAAGAGGAGACAATAAAGCCAGGGGTGCAGAAACCGCACTGCACCGCGCCGCAATTCATCCAGGCAACCTGCAGAGGATGCAGATGAGTGGGGCTACCGATTCCTTCAATGGTGATGACTTTGCTGTATTCTTTGACCATTTTGATTTTACGAACACAGGAACGAATCAGTTCACCGTCCAGAACAACCGAGCAGGAGCCGCAGACACCGGTGCCGCAGCCGACTTTCACGCCGGTGAGACCCATTCTGCGCAGAATATCAGCAAGAGAATCTTTCTCCGGATCGCAAAGGAACATCCGATTTGCGCCGTTGATATTCAGCCACATCTTACGTAACTTCATTTTTTTACCTCCCTGATTTGATTTTTTAAAAAGGAACTCAAGTTAATTTCATTCTATTTCGACAGGATGTTTGTGTCTAGCGTAAAAATCGGTAAACACTTAACTTAAAATTGGGTCTTTGGAGAGAAATATGATGAATCTGTTATTCGCTGCTGTCGTGCGGCCGGACCGTACCCGGCAACTGTCGTGGCGGCAGCTTACTGAGGTTATCCTCGATCACAATGCCTAAGAAACGTGCCAGTTCGACTGCCTGCAAAGAAGTTACGATGGCTCCCTGTAACTCCGGACCAGCCAGCTTTACGCCGGATAACTGACAGCTGCGTAAATCGAGTCCCTTTAAGGCAGTGTGCAGCAGCTCACAGCCGGTGAGGTTACAATGCTGAAACTGCAGCGATTTCCAGGTGCAGTCGCTGATGGAAGCGTTGGAAAACTCACAGTGGCTGAAGAGGAGAGTCTGAATATCACCTTCTGTGAAATTGGCGTAGTCCCCGTTGACTTCCTGCATTAAAACGTGCCGCCAAAGACCGGCGGTCAAATCGGCACCCAGCAATTTGCAATTGCGGAATTCTACCCGCTCAAAACGGCATTCCGGCCAACGTGCATTGGAAAAATCACAATTTTCAAAAATAACATTCAGGAAAGATGCTTTTCGCAACGAGACAGCCGAAAAATTGCACTTTTTAAAATGACAGCCCTGCACATTCATCTGATGAAAAAGGTTTTTCGGCCAGTCTTCCTGAAAAAAGAAAGCATCCGTCAGAGCTTCTTCACTGAGACAGGCTTTGGTCAGGGCTTCTGTCAAAGGCAGCAGCCTAGACAGCTCCGGCAGCAGAATCGGCTTAAGCAGGCGCATCGGGTGACCTCCTGATGAGCAAAAATGATAAGAAAGGATGAATCGGTTTGGAAGTACTGCAAGTGACAGAACGTGCAGAAAAGATGGAGATTGCAGCAAAGATCCTTGATCAACTGCCGGATTGGTTTGGTATTCCGGAAGCTACAGCGAATAATGTCAGGCAATGTGCTGTTTTGGATTTATGGGTAGCGCGGGACGAAGAAAAACCGATTGGCTTCATTGCCTTAAAACAACATTTCCCTGAAGCTGCCGAACTTACTGTGCTGGGAATCCTGCCGGAATATCATCGGCAGGGAGTGGGACGTCAGTTGCTGGCAGCCGTGGAAAACCGCTGCCGCAGAGAAGGGATCCGTTTTTTGCAGGTAAAAACGCTGGATCCGATGAAAGAAAATGCCTGTTACGACAGAACGCGCAGTTTTTATTTGGCGATGGGCTTTACTCCGTTGGAAACCTTTCCGACTCTTTGGGATGCGGCAAATCCTTGTCTGCAAATGATAAAAGTACTGGAGCAGACAAAGCATGCAGCTGAAAGGGAGAGATGATACCTTCTCTTTGTTTTTCGTTGGATGGCTGCGCTGAAACAGATCAATTATAGCATAGATCATCCTGAAAACAAGGAATTTGCTTATTGGGCAGATTTCCGATTCGGTAAAATAATCGAAAGGGATGGTAGCGTGAAAAGGAACTGTTTGCATCCTTTTCATCTCGATTTGTGCCTTGAGCACTGCAAAAGGAATGGATTTTAATATGAAAATCAACAAGGTCAATTTGGCTTGGTTCAGTCCGACTCAGACCAGGAATAAAATCCCGCATGCGGTCGCCCGGGCGTTTCCTGCGAAAGTCAGTGGTTATGAGCTGACCTTGTTGCTGCAAACCGCCCAATTGCATTGTTTTGCAGCAGAGGAGTTGCTAGTATCCGGCATGCCTATTGAGCGCCGGCAGGAAATAGCAAAATATTTACAATGAAAATGTAATATGATCCTACGCTCCCACCTAAACTTTATAACTACAACCAGCTATACTCGTAGAAACTTCGGAAAGTGCTGTGTTTCTGCATAAAAACACTATATTTTGACATAAAAACAATTGACTTTTCCGGGAATTGTAGTTATAATTATT
>JAJFTT010000014.1 GCA_021372785.1 Negativicutes bacterium
CATTCATAAGATGACTGGTATGGTGGCGGACCGTCTGCGTTTGAGTGACCGCGGCCGCATAACCGTCGGCGCCTGGGCGGATCTCACGGTTTTTGACTTCAATACGATTGGAGCCAACGGCAGTATTACACAGCCGACGGAATATCCCAATGGTATCGCCTATGTTCTGGTGAATGGCAAACTGACCTGGGATAACGGTATTTATCACGATGTCCGCGGCGGCAAAGCCATCCGCAATCCCAAACGATTTAGCAAAGCATAATAAAAAATCCGATACCGTCAAAAAGCGGTGTCGGATTTTTTCTTCGCTTATCTTTCGCTGACTGTGACCGTCGGCGGTGTTAAGAGGTGTTTTTTCACATAGCAATGTTCCATTTTTTCCAGGATCGTTGCTTTCTGTTCTTCTGAAAATTCTGCCGGGAAATGAACCTGGAAACGCATTTGGCTGACCATTTTCGTCTCCGGATCTCTTTCGACAAAAAGTTCCATTGTGATTCCGTCAATTGCGATCTGGTTTTTCGTACCGTAACCTACGATACCCGCGCCCATTCAGGCGCCGATACTGGCTTCAAAAAGGTCCATCGGCCCGAAGTTCTCTTTACTGACCAGCAGGTCATGCTTGCCTTCCATTTGAATCAGCGTACCTTTTTCACTGAAAGAATACTTCATAGCAGCCATACGATCTTCCTCCAATCAATTATTGCCTGAATTGTAACAGCTTTTCAGCATCAAGGCAAGTGAATTTTTTCGTTTGGTAAAATTCAGAAACAGCAGCGATTCTCGCCGGGAGCAGGTCGCTTTATCTTTGGAAGGCGGCTTCGCGCGAAGGGCCAACCGATAACCAGCTGGCTTTGACACCGCAGGCTGCTTCGATTAATTCTACATAGTCTCGCGCAGCAACGGGTAAATCCTGCCAGGATCGGGCATTTTGTGTGCTGCAGTTCCAACCGGGCACTTCAATATAAACGGGTTCCGCTTTGGCTAATTCATAGGCCAGCGGCATTCCCTCGACGATTTTGCCATTGATCTTATAGGCTGTGCAGACTTTCAGTGTTTTCAATTGATCCAAAGTATCCAGCTTGGTAATTGCGATATCGGTGAACCCGTTCAACTGCGCCGCATAGCGCAAGGCATTTAAATCAAGCCAGCCGCAGCGGCGCGGACGGCCGGTGGTGGCGCCGAATTCTTCCCCGAAGTTACGCAGATATTCACCGGTTGCATCCTGCAGTTCAACCGGGAAAGGTCCTGCTCCGACTGCGGTCGAGAAGGCTTTGACAATGCCGGTGACAGCGGTGATTTGCTGCGGTGCGATACCGGCGCCGGAAGTTGCTCCGCCGGCGGTGGGGTTGGAAGAAGTACTGTAAGGATAAATCCCCCAGTCCAGATCGCGCATCACACCCAATTGACCTTCCAGCAGAATATTTTTCTGCTGCTTCAGCGCAGCCGCTATGACCGGTAAGGTATCGGCGATGTAGGGTTTGAGTGTTTCGGCAAACTGCAGATATTGCTGAACAATGGCGTCGGCATCCAGCAATTCACCGCCGAAAAAACTGCTGATCAGGTGATTTCCCTGTTCCAGTAATTCAGTAAGGCTCCTGGCAAATTGCTCCCGATCGAGCATTTGACCCATTTGCAGACCGACCCGCAGCGCTTTGGCGGCGTAAACCGGTGCGATTCCACGCAGAGTGGAACCTTGCGCGTTACCGCCGCGGGCTTTTTCCAGCAGCTGGTCCAGGCGGCTGTAGAGAGGCAGTGATAAATGGGCACGGTTCGATATGATCAGATTCTCAGTTGCCACACCGGCTGCATGCAATTTATGCAGCTCTTCCAGTAAATTGGCGGGGTCAATGACCGTACCTGTACCGATGATATTTAAAACTTTCGGGTTGAAGATACCACAGGGGACCAAATGCAGCGCAAATTTACCGTAGGGGTTGACCACCGTATGACCGGCATTATCGCCGCCTTGAAAGCGAATCACAACATCAGCATCCTGAGCCAATAAATCGACGATTTTGCCTTTGCCTTCATCCCCCCACTGGGCGCCAACGATCGCACGAACGGACATGAAAATCATTCCTTTCCTTGCTGCTGAACGAATCAGCGCTTTTAAACTGCCGGTGTTTTTGTCAGCCGGCCTGACCCAACGTTTGCATTATATCATAACTGATTAGAAGAAGGGAAATGATACTTTTACATAGAACAATAACAATATGGAATGTTTAGGAGGTATGCAAATGGATTTTCAGCATCTGCAGACATTTTGCCGAACCGCTGAGACGCTCAATATGACCCGTGCGGGAGAAATCCTCTGTTTGAGCCAACCTGCGGTCAGCAAACAGATTCAAATGCTGGAGCGCGACCTGGGCGGTGAATTGTTCGTCCGGCAAGGCAGGCAATTGAGTCTGAGCCCTCTGGGACAACTGATTTTACCGCAGGCGCACAGCGTGATCCAACAGGTGGAAGAATTGCAGCAGCAGGCGACACAGGCGATCGATCCTTTGCAAGGACGCCTGGTGATAGCGGCGGGCAGCGTCACGGTAGCCTATTTATTGCCGGAGGTTTTAACTGCTTTTCGGCGCGCTTACCCAAGAGCACAGCTGGCTGTGTTTGCCGGAAAGACGACCGAAACAGTGCGTATGGTGGATGAAAGGATTGCTCATATTGGTTTAGTCAGTTCGAAGGTCATTCATCATCATTTGCAGATTGAACCCCTGTTTCATGATGCGATGGCGCTGGTGGCAGCACCTTCGCTGGTGTCGGAAGATCTGGCCTTGCTTGCCGCCGGACCCTGGCTGATTTTTACGCGCGGTACCGGCTTCCGCACCTATATTGACGACTTTTTCGCCGAACATCAATTTGTTCCTCAGAATGTGATGGAGATGGACAGCATCGAAGCGCTGCGCGAAATGGCAATTGCCGGTCTGGGTTATTCTCTCTTACCGCTGCGAGCGGTCAGGGAAGCCATTGAACGAGGTAAATTGCAGGTGATTTATCGGGATAAATTTATCCCTGCCGCCCGCTGTAATTCCCTGATCTATCGGAAAGAGAATTCTTTCTTCCTAAAGGAGGAGTTCCTCAGTCTGGCACGGAAATTTTTAAAAGATTAATTTGAAAAAGTAACCATTTTGGAGGGATGAAAATGTCCGATTTAATGAATGGGTTTATTGATTATTATGCGGCTTTGCTGCAGCCGTCCCTGGAGATGGTCGACTTTTTAAGCAGGGAAATCGGCAATATCTCAACTGCTCATGTGCTGGATGCGGCCTGCGGCGGCGGTGAACTGGCGCATCTCCTGGCGGTGAACGGAGCCGTTGTGACTGCGGTGGAAAGTGAACAAGCTCTGTTGGCCAAAGCGATTGCTTATTCAAACCGTGATCGTGTGCCGCGGGCGCTGCAGTTTGAGGCTGCTCCTTTATTGCAGTTACCCGGCAGCAACGGCAGTTATCATGTCATCCTTTGTTTGAATAATGCCTCCGCCGTACTGCAGGACGAAGCGGAGTATGGCGAGTTTTTCCAACAGGCAGCCAAATTGCTGACCAAAGGCGGCCGCTTAGTCATGCAGTTGTTCAATTATGACCTGCTGGCGGCAACCAAAGAGCAGGATCTGCCGGATCTGGCCAATACCGAAATCGGGATTCGCTTGAAACGTCACCTGGAATTGCAGCCGGAAGGGGACCTTTGTCTGACGACCCGGTTGTCCTTGCTGCGGATTGATGCAAAGGAACTATCGTATCAACAGATTATGTTATATCCCATCCGGAAGTTGCAGCTGCAAAAGATGCTGAATGATGCCGGTTTTAGCGTCATCGATTTTTACGGGGGAATGGATGCCGGCGTCTGGCAGGAAAGTTCACCCTCTACCGTGTTGATTGCGATAAGAGGGTAACCAACGGAACAAAAAAAGAGAATGGAGGCGAAGCAAGTGACCGCGAAAACGGCCGGAAAACGGCTCAAACGGCTGCTGCGGACTGTGCTGCTGCTGGTGTTGAGCTGCAGCCTGACAATAGGCGGCCTTCCTCAGGCAAAGGCTTTCTCTGAAGTGCCGACTTATGATTGGGCAGCTTTGTCGGCCGGCAGCACGCATACGCTCGCCGTGAGCAACGACGGTGAATTATGGGCTTGGGGCGATAATCGTTATTATCAATTAGGAACGGGAGATACCATCAGTCATACCGAACCGGTGCATATAATGAGCAATATCGCTGTTGCTGCGGCCGGTGCTTTCCACAGTATTGCCCTGACAAAAACAGGTGAAATTTATGTTTGGGGTTGGAACAGCCGGGGGCAGTTGGGTCTTGCTACGACGAAAGAGCAAACCACGCCAACCCGTTTACTTTTTGAAACGGTCAGTGCAATCGCTGCCGGACATGAATTCAGCTTGGCGGTGACGGCGAAGGGAGAATTGTTTGCCTGGGGAGATAATAGTTATGGCCAGCTGGGCAACGATTCCAGCACGCAAAAAAGCATCCCGGTATTGGTGATGAGCAATATGGCGAACGTCTGGGCGGGAGATTATCAGGTGCTGGCGCTGGCAGCCGATCACTCGCTTTGGGCCTGGGGACGCAACGATTACGGTCAATTGGGTTTGGGTAATCTGACAACCGTAGAAAAACCTGCGCGTTTGCTGGAAAATGTCGTGACTGCGGCAACCGGCGGTTGGCACAGCCTGGCTGTCAAAAAGGACGGCTCTCTATGGACCTGGGGCTATAATAAAGATGGTCAATTGGGTTATAGCGATTTGCCGCAAACCAATTTACCGCGTAAAATCTTGATGGAAGGGATTCTTGCCGTCTCCGCCGGTGAATATTATTCCGCTGCGCTCTTTCAGAATGGTGACTTGCTGACTTGGGGGAACAATGATTTCGGTCAGTTGGGGACCGGTAATCAGAAAAGCAGCGCAACGCCAACAGTGGTTCAACACGGTATTCTGAAGATTTCGGCCGGCGCTTATCATCTGCTGGCATTACAGCAGGATGGCACTCTGTATGCGGTGGGGGACAATCACAAAGGACAACTGGGTAATGGCAAACCGCTGAAAGCGGCGGTGCCGGCAGCGGTTCTGCAAAATGTCAAGGCAGTGGCAGCCGGAAGCAGCCATGTTCTGGCTTTAAAACAGAACGGCGAGCTCTATACTTGGGGCGAGAATCGCACTGCTCAGCTGGGGATCGGCGCGGCTGTGACGGTTGGTGCGCTTACCTTGCTGAAAAGCGGCATCAGCAGCATCGGCAGCGGCTGCAATCACAGCGCTGCGATCGATGCCAACGGCGGCTTATGGCTCTGGGGGAACAATGATCATTATCAGTTAGGCAATCGTTCGAATGTCAACAGCCAAATTCCGGCGCAATTGTTCGTTGATCCTCTGCATTTGAAAAGTAAAACGGAAACGGTTACGAACCCTGCCGGTGCTGCGGACAGTATTTCTTATCTGGTAGAAACGATTCCGACCGTACAGGTTGTGGGCGGCAAAAATCACAGCATGGCTTTAAAAGCAAACGGGGAGCTCTGGGTTTGGGGTGATAACGCCAAAGGTCAACTGGGACTGGGCGATACGATCACCGTCTGCAAGGAACCCGTCTTATTGATGAGCGGCGTGAAATCGATTGCCACCGGCGATGATCACAGTATGGCGATTTTAACGGACGATTCTCTCTGGATCTGGGGTGATAACACAAAAGGACAGCTGGGCTTGGGTGATCACGTTCAACGCACAAAACCGCAACTATTGGATGAGGCGGTGTCCCAGGCAGCAGCCGGCAGCGCCTCGACTCTTTATGTTCTGCAGGATGGCACCGTCTTTGCCTGCGGCGCCAATACTGCCGGTCAATTGGGGATTGGAACATACGAGCCGCAAAATCTGCCTGTCCGGGTAATGGATGCCATCCGCTGCATCAGTGCCGAAGCAAACACCAGTCTGGCCGTTGGCTTGGATGGGACTCTTTTCGGCTGGGGTAACAACAATTACGGGCAGCTGCTGGAAGAGAATCCGCTGCAGATCAATCAACCGCTAAAATTGATGGAAAATATCAGCAATGCGGCATCAAATGAGTATGCGACTTACGCGCTTGACCGAGACGGCACTTTATTTTTGTTCGGCAGCGGTGTGAGCGGACAACTCGGTAAGGGAGAACAGATGGTCTATCAGGACTGGCAGACCGTCAGGCGTCCGCTCAATGGCAAAGCCAATCAGGTTGTCCTGCGCATCGGCTGGGAAAAGATGCTGGCCATGGGTAAATTGCAGGAAGTGGATCCCGGCCGCGCTACCGTGCCGATTTTGTTGAATTCTACAACTTTACTTCCTTTGCGGGCGGTTGTGGAAGCATTTGGCGGTACGATTTCCTTTGATCAGAACGAACGCCGCACCACGGTCATCCTGTACGGACATCAGTTGCAAATGTGGGTTGGGCAAGCCAAAGTGGAATTGGATAATGTCGTCTACAGCAGCAATCCCCGGACAGGAATGCCGGTGACCGCTCCGCAAATCATCAATGATCGTACGTTTATCCATATCCGTTCCCTGGAATTTTTAGGCTTGCATGTCACTTGGCAGCAGGGAGAACAAACCATCTTCATTGAGTAAGCCGAAGCATAAACAAGAAGCACAAAGCACAAGCTAAATTCTAGTTGTGTTCGGTGCTTCTTTTGGCAACAAACCATTCGATCATGATTGCCGCTGATCTTTCTGTTCCATTTAAACGAAAAGAGAATTGCTGGTCGGGCTTAGAAAAAGGGCTGCTTTTAGAGCTTCTTTTAAAGCAGGTTTCGTATTGAGAGAATCCTGCAGCACAGTAAACAAGAGCAGACGGCGATAGGAGACAAAGGTTTCGAATTGATTCAACCAGGCGGGTGCCAAGTGATTCTCCTGCTCATAACCGTTTAAAAAAGCGGCAACAAATCGTTTGATCGGCTCCGGTTTCGTACAGGGACAATGCATGCCACCATAATCGAACAGCATCCCCTGCAATGTTGTGGCAATATCCGACATGAAAAAGCCGAGGTTGGCAACCTCAAAGTCAAGCAGAGTCAGATTCGAACCGGATACCAGAAGGTGCCTCTGATGATTGTCATTGTGTATAAAACCCAGGTCGTCGGGGCTATGGGGGAACAAGGAAAATTGTTGATGCAGATCCTGCCATTTCTGCCGGATCTCCGGATCTTTACAGAGATCAGAGAAGAATTCTATTTCCTGATCCCAACCGAACAGCGATGCCGATGCCAGGTTTTTGCTGAAATCCTTACTGATCCGATGTGTTTTTCCGGTTAATTTTCCCCAGGATTCCGCAGTTTTCCCGTTTAATTCCGCGCATTTCGGATTTTTACCCTCATGAAATTGCATCATATAACTGACATAGATTGTATTGTGGTCGTAAAAAGTTTCGTAAAGATTGCCATAGGAATCTTTCACAGGACAAGCGATCACCATACCATTTTTGCCGAGGTAATCTGCAAATCTCAGTCTGGTGTCCAGCTTTCTGAGAGACAGAAAATTATCCTGTGGTATTGCTTTTATTTTCAGAGCCATTTTTCCCCTGCGCACCGGGAAACTATAAACAATGCTGTCGGAATCTTCACTGCCTCCGCCAAGAAAGGTCAAGAGATCCGGCCTGGTATCGTATCTGGCTGTCAGAGTAGTTAAGGCGTAGTCAGTCACTCTAAGCAAAATAAGATCCTCCTTATCAGCAGCAATGGGATGGTTGCAAGGTTCGGTTTTTATCATCTGATGCAGTATTGAATAAAAAAAAGCGTATTCTGATTTTAGCATAATTCAGCAAAAAAAACAATATTTAAATCACTTAAATCATAATTTATTTTTTTAAAATGTAACCCAAGACCCGGATCGGCAGAGAAAAAAACCGAAGATCATTAGCGGGAAAAGGAACTGTTTGCATCCTCTTCATCTCTAATTGTGCCTTGAACACTGCGAAAGGAATGGATTTTAAAATGAAAGGCAACATCGGCGTGAAGCCGGCAGCAACTGGTCTTGTAATGCAAAAGCCGTTCCGCTAAAGTAACGCAACAACAGGAAAGCAAGGTCGTTTTGTTTTGAAGCAATTTGCATCGGCTGGGAAACCGTCGATACCAGGAAAGGAGTCTGGAGTGTGAAGAAGAATCGAAATCTGCGAATTGGCCTGGCGGTCTTACTCTTGCTCGCTGTGGGCTGGTCAGTCTACTATTTCAGCCAAAAACCGCCTGAACCGGAAACGAAAGCAGAACCGGAGAAAAATTTCGTGCCGCAACTGTCTCTGAAGATTACAGCCGAACTGAATGGCGAGGTCAAAGAGGTCAAAGATTATCTGATTCTCACAACTCGCTGGCAGGATCAGGTTTATGCATTTGACGCTTATCGAACCGTCTTCCATAAGCGGTTTGTGACGGAAAACAATTTGCCGCAGGTCATTGCCCAGGACAGTAAGGTGAACATACAGTTTCTCGCCGACTTGCCGCAGGAGGTTCAACTCGAACGTGATTTTTATACCTTTGACATTCTGCAGCCTGACGCCAAACCACCGCTCACTGATCTTAGCGCAGAAGTGAAGCTGAGCAAAGAGGAAAAAGGCAGCGGCGGCAGCGCGAGTTTTCAGGTAGCGTATGGGGAATATACCTTCCTTTATTATACTTTGCATTGCCTGTGGCAGAATCAAAATGAATTGACCATCGCAATTCCCATGATGGCGAACAGCATGAAATAAAGCAGCAAAAAAGCAATGGTGTCACTTGGCGGTGACGCCGTTGCTTTTTTGCTGCTTTACCGGGGTAAAAATCGGCGATTCGGGGAAGATGGTTGCCTGAGCCGCCGCCAGTTTCTAGTCGCGTTTGCGCCGGATGTAGTGGGTATGCAGTAATTCATGCGCTTTATGACTGTTCGGCCGATCAAGAAAATCTGCGTAGAGTTTCTGCAGATCGGGATTCTCATGTGAGCGGCGAATTGTTTTGGCTGCATCCGCACGATACAAACCGGCAGCTCTTGTTTTTAAGATTTCCATATTGCCGTGATGGTAGGGCTGTCCGGCTCCGCCGATACAACCGCCGGGGCAAGCCATGACTTCGATAAAGTGATACGGGCAGCTGCCGGCCTGGATTGACTCCATTAAGGTTCTGGCGTTGCGCAGCGTATTGGCGATGGCAACTTTGACTGCCATATCACCGATCATCACAGTCGCTTCTTTGATCCCTTCAAAACCACGTACAGCACAGAAGTCCACTTTTTCCAGACGCTGGCCGGTCATGGTTTCATAAGCTGTGCGCAGAGCCGCTTCCATCACACCGCCGGTGTTGCCAAAAATAACGGAAGCGCCGCTGCTTTCCCCCATCGGGCGGTCAAAATCACTGTCGCTCAAAGTGTCAAATCGGATGCCGGAGTGCTTGATCATATGAGCTAATTCGCGGGTTGAGATAACGATATCGACATCCTGTAAGGCTTGATTGCTCAACTCCGGTCGGTTATTTTCGTATTTTTTGGCCAAACACGGCATAACGGAAACAACAACCAAATTCTTCAGATCGTAGCCCAGTTTCTCGGCATAATACGCTTTCAAGACAGCGCCCAACATTTCATGGGGAGATTTGCAGGTAGAGAGATGCGGCAGCAGATCGGGAAATTTATGTTCCATAAACTTGATCCAGGCCGGGCAGCAACTGGTCAGCATGGGCAGAACGCCGCCTTCTTTGATGCGGCTGATCAACTCAGCGGCTTCTTCCATTATGGTCAGATCAGCGGCGAAATCGGTATCGACAACCTTATCAAAACCCAGGCGCTTTAATGCGGTGACCATTTTGCCGGTGACATTGGTGCCGGACGGATAACCGAATTCTTCACCCAAAGCGACCCGCACAGCAGGGGCAGTCTGGACCACCACAATTTTATGCGGGTTGCGGATTTCTTTAAATACGGCAGGACTATTATCCACTTCCGTTAAAGCAGCGGTAGGACAAACGGCGACACACTGTCCGCAGAAAGTGCAGGAGGTGTCAATCATGGGAATATGAAAAGCGGTATCGATGCGTGTGTCATAACCGCGGCGTACACCGGAGTAGATGCCCATTTTCTGCACTTCGTTGCACACAGTTTCGCAGCGCCGGCAGAGAATACACTTTGTGGTATCCCGCACGATGGAAAAACTGGAAGTATCCGCTGCCGCTTCGGGGACAGGCGACTCAAAAGGCAAGTGTTCAATCCCCATTTCGCTGGAAAGCGCTTTCAATTCACAGGAATCGTTGCGTTTACAAGTCAGGCAGTTATGCGGATGGTTAGAAAGCAGCAGTTCCAGGATGGTTTTACGGGTTTCCACAGCGCGGGCTGAGTCCGTGCGGATGACCATACCTTCGATCACATTGGTGGAGCAGGAGGGAGCCAGATTCTTGCGGCCGACGATTTCTACCAGACAGACACGACAGGAACTGGACTGACATTTCACGTCAACATCCGGTAGATTCATATAGCAGAGAGAGGGAATTTTGATGCCGATGGCTTTGGCGGCATCCAAAATTGTAGTACCGGCTTCAACGGAGACCGCTAAGCCATTGATGGTCAGATTGACGATAGACATAGGACCGATCTCCTCCTATTTCTGTATAATGGCTTTCCGGGGGCATTTGCTGGCGCAGATACCGCATTTTAAGCACTTGCTTTGGTCAATGATGTGAGGTTGGCGAACTGCGCCTTTGATGCAATTGGCGGGGCAATTCTTCGCGCAAAGAGTGCAGCCAATGCAGAGTTCGGGCTGGACTTCATACTGCAGCAAAGCGGTGCAGACACCGGCAGGACAGCTTTTTTCCTGAATATGCGCGATATACTCGTCACGGAAATAATGCAAAGTACTCAATACCGGATTGGGAGAGGACTGACCCAATCCGCAGAGGGAAGCTTCTTTAATGATATTGCCCAAAGATTCCAATTGATCCAAATCTGCCATGGTGCCTTCCCCTTGAGTGATTCGCTGCAGGATTTCCAGTAAATATTTATTACCGAAACGGCAGGGCGTACATTTCCCGCAGGATTCTTCCACGCTAAAACCGAGATAGAATTTGGCGAGATTGACCATGCAAGTGGTTTCATCCAGAACGATCATGCCGCCGGAACCCATCATCGTGCCGATCTTTTGTAAAGACTCGTAATCAATCGGTGTGTCCAAATGCTGCGCGGGAATGCAGCCGCCGGAAGGACCGCCGGTCTGCACGGCTTTCAAAGCTTTGTTGCCGACGATACCGCCGCCGATTTCATAAATGATTTCACGCAGGGTCGTACCCATGGGAACTTCGATCAAACCGACATTGTTGACTTTCCCGGCCAAAGCGAACACTTTCGTGCCGGCGCATTTTTCGGTTCCGATGGTTCGAAACCAATCAGGACCATTGTTGATGATAGGGCAGATATTGGCAAGTGTTTCAACGTTGTTGATCACGGTCGGTTTCCCATAGATCCCTTTATTGGCGGGATAAGGAGGCTTGTTGCGCGGTTCCCCGCGGTTCCCTTCTACCGAAGCGATCAAAGCGGTTTCTTCCCCGCAGACAAAGGCACCGGCGCCTAAACGCAGTTCGATTTCAAAAGAAAAATCGCTGCCCATGATATGCTGACCGAGTAAGCCAGCTTCTCTGGCTTTTTCAATCGAAAAAACCAAACGACGGATTGCACTGGGATATTCGGCGCGGATATAAATGAAACCCTGGTTGGCGCCGATGGCATAACCGGCGATGGCCATAGCTTCCAGGATGCTGTGAGGATCGCCTTCCAGAACGGAGCGGTCCATAAACGCGCCCGGATCGCCTTCATCCGCGTTGCAGCAGATATATTTTTGCGGTTCTTTTTCCACTGCGGTAAAAGCCCATTTATTGCCGGTAGGGAAGCCGGCGCCGCCGCGGCCGCGCAAGCCGGATCTTTTCACTGTTTCAATGACATCTTGCGGCGTCATTGAGGTAATGCATTTTCCCAAAGCCAAATAACCTTTTTGAGAGATGTATTCTTCCAGGCTGGCAGGATTGATCACGCCGCAGTTACGGGTGGCGATGCGGACTTGTTTCTTAAAAAAAACAGCGTCATCATAGTTGGTTATGGCGTTTCCTTCCCGGGCGCCTAACAGCAGATGTTCCACATAATGACCGTCGCGCAGATGAGAAGTGACAATTTCCTCTACATGATCCGGCGTGATCTTCGTGTACATGATGCGTTCCGGATGCACCACCACAACAGGACCTTGTGAGCAAAGTCCAAAGCAGCCGGTCCGGATAATCTTCACTTTATCCGTTAAACCGTATTTTGCAACGGCAGCATCCAATTGATCGGCAATACCGAGTGAGTTGGAAGCCGCGCAGCCGGTATCGGCGCAGACCATGACGTGGATTTCCGCGCTGTCCGCCCGACAGCCTTCGGGCAGCCGGATAAAATCAGGTGCAAGATTCTCTTTTCTTAAGCGAAGATTTGTCCTGACTTTTTCCTTTTCATAGAGAGCAAGCAGTTGCGTATAGGAAGTGATCGGTTGCATTCTTATACACCCCCTTCGATTTGGCTGTATTCACTGAGAATTTGAGCGACATCCTCCGGTTTGACATGGCCATAGACTTTGTTATTGATCATCACGACCGGCGCTAAACTGCAGGCGCCGACACAGCGCACCGGAGTGATGGAAAATTTAAAATCAGGCGTCGTTTCTCCGCTTTTGATCTGAAGTTGATTTTCAAATTCTTTTAGAACCGCTTCCGCACCGCCTACGAAGCAAGCGGTGCCCAGGCAGACATTGATGTTGCTTTGACCGCGGGGAACCATGGTAAAAAAGGTGTAGAAACTGACAACTCCATATACCTTGGCTGTGGAAATATCCAGACGTTCGGCAATATGAGATTGAACATCCTGCGGCAGATAACCAAAAAGCGATTGCGCGTGATGCAGAACAGGAATCAAAGCTGATCCTTTATTGGATATGGATAATGTACCGATATACTGATCCAATTCGCTAAATTTGCTTTGCATGCAATTGCATACCATCGGTGAAATTCCTCCCCTTTGATTGTAATTTCAAGTAAATTGTCAGCTTGGGAGCTATTTTTACCAGATACATCTGGATAAAGTATAATCTTTTTGAGGTAACAAGTCAAATTGTCGAAAAATTCGATACATTTTTACTGTATTACTATTTAATATTATTTTATTTGCAAAGACGCCCTTGTTTGTGAAAAATTTCTTGATATCAAGTCCAATTGGCTAAATTTCGCAAAATAGCAGAGCCAATTTTATAGAATTTGGCTCTCATTGCTTCTCTGTATGCGGCATAAACAAAAGTGAACATAGAAGTAATAATTAAAACATACAAAAAGTAGCTGGAAATAGAAAAACCATTGCAATGGATATTCCCAAATTGCAATGGTTTTTTGATGATTTCCCTATTTTTTGTATGTTTGAAATTCGGTTTTTCAATGAATTTGTTTCTTATCTGCAGTCATTCAATTTGGTAGTCCCCTTTGGGGCGATCATTCGTGCAATCTCCGTTACCGTCGAGCGGTATCACTTCACCCAGGATAGTTGGCGGCGGCTTCAGAATCACCTGAAAGAAGTCTTTGACGCGCGCTGCCATCTCTCTGGTGCTGTAATAGGATTGACCGGTATAACTACGGGAATCGGAAGCAACACCGCTGGCATCCAACCCAAGCGCGCGCGCCACATATAAAGCCCGGTAGAGGTGATAGCGCTGGGTAACGATGACGATTTTTTCAGCTTGAAAAATCTCTTTCGCCCGATAAAGACTTTCATAAGTGGAGAAACCGGCGTGATCCATGAAGATGTCGCCGGATGCTACTCCGTGCGAGATGGCGAATCGTTTCATGGTATTGACCTCATCATAGTCGATCTGTCCATGATCACCGCTGACCAGTAATTTATCTGCGGCGCCAAGCTTATAGAGGGCGATGCCTTGCAGCAGGCGGTCTTCCAGCATATCGCTGGGAGAGCCGTCGGCTGCAAGGCCTGCACCTAAAATCAAAATACAGTCTGCCGCCAGGGAAGCAGTTTTGTCCGGGCTCAGAATATGTTGTTTTACGCTCAGCATCACGAGAGCGTTGATCGCCAAAGGGGCGGCTAAAAGTGCCATCAGTGTGCTTAGGATAATAGGAAGGAAAGAAGGATGTTTTTTTGAAGTCGGGTTACGTCTGCTCGCCTTGTGCATTTGCTTTCCTCACTTTCCTCATTTCTTTTCTGCTCCCGCAGGACCCGGAATTGCTTTGTCTTAATTCAGTATAACACAAGCTGTTGGCTCAATCAAATGCAGGAGAAGAAAGTTTATGGATTATTCAGAATCAGTAGAAAGAAAAACGCTTGCCTGTGGTTCTTATCGTGATCCGGTTCAGCAGAACCCGCAGTAGATTTCGGCTTGCGCATCCATTCCGGCCTGACACAAGACATGACGGCATTCCGCTGTGCCGCCCGCCGGCAGGAACAACCTGTCCGCACTTGCCGGGCTGCCGTGAACAGCCGCTTGCACCGGCCGGTTGGGCAAGCGGCAGACGCAGGCTTGTTTATAAAAAATTACGCTTGACAAGCTTCTTTCTATCTCTTATACTACAGGGTAGTAACCAGCTATATCCTTTAAGTTCGGCCCCGTGAGGCGAGCAAGGTGAGGGGGTAACCATCATGTTGACGTACACGTTTATCCTTTTTTATACAAGGGATAGACGTTTTTTATTACCCTTTTTCAGGTCAGGCAAACCGGACGGATCGGGAGAAATAACGGAGAAATAACAAAGAAGGGAAGTGGGCAGCTCTTGCAGCTCAACAGTAAAGATGTTCTTGGTTTAGAAACCATGTCTCGCAGTGAAATGGAACTGATCATTGCAGAAGCAAAAAAAATGAAGCAGCTTATCGGGCAACCGGTGAAAAAAAGGACGGATTTAAGAGGAAAAGTTGTAGTCAATCTTTTTTTTGAACCTTCTACCCGCACACGCAGTTCATTCGAATTGGCGGGTAAGTACCTGGGAGCGGACGTGATTAATATCACAGCTTCCACCTCCAGTGTGGTCAAAGGAGAAACCTTATTGGACACCGCTCTCACGATTGACAGACTGGGGACCGATATTTTAGTCATGCGTCATGCTGCTTCCGGTGCGCCGCACTTTTTGGCAAAACAATTGCACTGCAGCGTGATCAATGCCGGTGACGGTATGCATGAGCATCCGACGCAAGGCCTGTTGGATCTTTATACGATGCTGGATAAATTAGGCGACCTGACCGGCAAGAAGATGGTACTGCTGGGTGATATTGCGCACAGCCGGGTGGCACGATCCAATCTTTACGCGATGCTGAAATTTGGCGCCAGGGTCACGCTCTGTGGTCCGAAAACGCTGCTGCCGGTACAAGCCGCGCAATGGGGTGTGAAAGTGACCAGCGATATTGAAGAAGCGGTGCAGGATGCCGATGTGATCAACGTGCTGCGCCTGCAGTTGGAGCGGCAAAAGAAAGGCCTCTTCCCCAGCATCCGGGAATACCATGCCAACTGGGGTTTGGATGAGCGCCGTTTGCGTCTGGCGCATCCCAATGCCTTGGTGATGCATCCGGGTCCTATGAACCGCGGTGTGGAAATTGCATCTGCAGTGGCAGATTCGCTGCAATCGACCATTGAAGAACAGGTTACCAACGGTGTGGCCGTGCGGATGGCTTTATTGAATCTTTTAGCGGGGAGTGAAAGCCATGACTAAGCTCTTATTAAAAGGAGGGCGTGTGATCGATCCGGTGCTGCAGTTGGATCAGATCAGTGATCTTTTGATCGAAGACGGACTGATTTGCAATCTGCAGCCGGAGATTGCGGCTGCGGGGGCGGAAATCGTGGATTGCCGCGGTAAAATCGTGGCGCCTGGATTTATTGACGCCCACGTGCATCTGCGGGAACCCGGTTATGAATATAAAGAAGATATTCACAGCGGCAGCAAAGCGGCTGCGGCAGGCGGATTTACGGCCGTTTGCTGTATGCCGAATACCGACCCTGTTTGTGATAACCGCAGCGTAGTAGAATACATCCTGCGCCAGGCGGCAATTGCCGGCGGCGCACGCGTTTATCCTTTGGCCGCGATTACCAAAGGAGAAGAGGGCCTGGAACTGACTGAAATGGCCGACTTAAAGGCTGCCGGTGCGGTTGGCGTTTCGGATGACGGCAAACCGGTGGTCAATGCCGAAGTAT
>JAJFTT010000015.1 GCA_021372785.1 Negativicutes bacterium
TACGCGCGCCTGCTTTGCAAAACCGCCGCTGTTCCCGTAAAACTTGCGTCATATAAGCGGACCAGTCCGGCATGGTATACAGACGGGGCAGCCGCGCCGCAAAGTCTTCTTCCGAAAAGCCGTTCAGCCATAAGCGCAGCCAGTTTTCATCGACATACTGCAGAGTATTCAGAAAGGGCGGCGAGGTGAATTGCAAATCCACACTGAGATCCGGAATGACTGCCAAATGGGCGGCGTCGGCCACCAGATATCGCCCGGTCACTGTGTTGGGCGCCGGCTTGTCTTGTAAGTAAAACGCACTGCGCTGACGGAGCAGACCGGCAATCTGCAGTTCCCGGTTGTAATCGATTTGATTCTTTTGATTGAGCCTTTTTTGCTGCTCCGGCCGTGTTGCATAACCGACAGGCAAAGTCGGAAAAGAAAAATAGTGCGCATCGCTGCCAAGCAGACGTTCGGTCAGGATAAAGCGCAGCCAGCGATCGATGGAATCAAAGTCACCTGTCTGCTGCCGCGTCAGGAGATATTGCCGCAGGGAGAGCAGCTGCCGTAAAATTTGAGGAGAAAAATAGGCGAGCAGGTCCTGTCTTGCCGCTTCCTCGATCAACACAGGGGTATCAAAGGGAATTTCGCGCAGCCGTTGCTCAATCGCCTGTAAATCAGGCGGTTCCAGCCGCGCTTCGGCTAAGATTGGCATCAGGGGATTTAAGTCATTCAAAATAAAGCTGCGGCCCTGGCGCGCCGCCTCGATGCCTGTGCTGCCGCGCCCGGCAAAGACATCGCAGACCATGTCACCCGCCCGCGTTTTTTCGTGAATGAACCAGGCGGCGATCTGACTGTGCAAACCGGCAAGATAGGCTACCTGGTGAATGACCGCTTCTTCTCTGCCTGCCGCCGGAAAGACCAACTTCCAACAGGGCACGGCAGCTGCATAATCATGCGGCTGCCCCTGATACGGTTCTGCTTTGAGATATTCCATGCGGCTTCACCTCTCTTCCCTGCGGTGTGAATGTGAAAAAACGCCGCGTAAAAAGATACGCGGCGCAGCATTAACTGGCTCCACAAGTAGGATTCGAACCTACAACCTATCGGTTAACAGCCGATTGCTCTACCGTTGAGCTATTGTGGAATGTCAAGAACACCTTCATTTTAGCAGACGAAGAACCGCTTGTCAACGCAATCGCACTGTCTTTTCTGACAGGTTTCTTTCGCCGTTTGTCTTTGCGATAGATGACCTATGCTCTGTCTGGCTGTTCAAAGGTACCCCAGACAACCGGTTGTCCCTGATCGACCAGACAGCGGCCTTTTGCCCAAACCTGCCGGATGTTCAGCTGCTGATCGGTTATCAGCAGATCGGCGTCGGCTGCGACGGCGACACAACCTTTCCTGCCGCTCAGCCCAAAGAAAGCAGCCTGGTTGACGCCAAAAAAGTGCAGCGCCTGCGTCAGTGTCATGCCGGCCGCGACGAATGCTTGGAAGTTTTCATAAACAGTGCCGACGGAACCCACGCCGAGGCCGATATAATTGTTCTGCGCATCGAAGCGCGGCATCGAACCGTTGCCGTCCGAGCTGATGGTAATTTTATCAAGCGGAGCGCCTGCCGAGAGGACGTACTGCACCGCTTCCAGCGCCTTGTCGCCGGCGGTAATATCTATGTGACCACCCATTTTGGTGAAACGCACGCCTTGATCCAGGAGCATGCGGCTGCGCGCCATATGAGTAGGCAGCAGATTCTGTATCGGCAGATCGCAAACCTGCAAAAGATCAAAGAGAGGTTGGATACCGGCTTGCCCCGGACCGACATGCAGATGGGTGATGCCGGCTTTGCCGCCGATTAAACCGCCGACACGGGCTTCCATGGCCAGGCGGCCCAGTTCATCCAGCGTAGGATGCGCCGAACGGTGATCGGAAATCGCCACTTTTACCCCGATCACTTTCTCCAGCAAAATCACATCATCCCGCACATTCCTGGTGATGGTGGGAGAAGGAATTTCGTAGGAACCGGTATAACAGAAGGTGGTAATCCCCTCCGTCTCCAATGCTTTCGCTTTGGTAATCAGAGATTCTACCGAACGTGTGGTGCCGTCGGTGCCCAACACACCGACAATTGTGGTCACACCGTAGCGCGTAATCTGCGACAGTGTAATCTCCGGTGTGCGGGTGGCCGGACCGCCTTCACCGCCGCCGCCTAAAATATGGACATGAGCATCGATCAAACCGGGCATCAGAAGCAAATTCTGACAATCCACCACTTCTACTTGTCCCAGTCCCTGCGGAATTGGAATATGCGGAGCAATATGCGCAATGCGGCCGTCGGCAATCAGAAGATCCCGGATACCAAGATCTTCCGGCGCGTAAATATGAGCCTGCTGAAGCACTTTTAACATCTTTTGAACTTCCTTCCCATGCGATTCTTCTTATACTGAAAATGGTTCGCTTTTTTGCCCTGAGATTCCTGCAAAAATGTTTTTCAAAACCCGGGGATACTTCAATGCCTTCGCTTTTCGAGATAGCGCCGTATGGCTGTGATCAAAGGCATGCCGAGCAGCAGCACCACCCCGGTTTCAGACACGGCAATATAAAGAGCCGTGCTCCAATAGGGTAAATCATTCAGATAAGCAAGATAAGCGGCCACAATCAACCCGTTGAACAGCACCGGCATGGCGGCAGCCAGCCAAAAATGTTTACGGAAGTAACGGCTGCCCAGCGCTGCCAGGAGCGTAGCGAATGTGCCCAATACCCAGTCCCAGGCGCCAAACGGGCTGGTAAGGTTGGCTAAAAAGCAGCCCAGGCTGACGCCAACCACACCTTCCGGCAGCAGAATCGGCAGCAGGGTCAGCGCCTCCGAGGCGCGGAACTGCAGCGGACCGAAGGAGAGCGGCTGCAGCGCCAGCGCCGTCACGGCATACAAAGCGGCAATCATAGCCGTTAAGACAAGCGAACGCAGAGAAGTTTTCACAGAATAACACACCTTTCTGCTATGTACACGAAAAAAGAGGCCAATGGCCCCTTTTCGTGCTTTCACACAGCGGTCCATAGTTTTGTTTTACGGCAGGCGGATTTCGAACTGCCGGTATGAAGGCATTTCAGCCTTGTTTCAGCCAGTATAGCAGAATAGCTGCCGCACTACAACCGGAGTTTTCGCTGTTGACGGATTGATACGGATTTCCGGCAAATCAATCAGCTGAACAAAGGATTCGTTGTTTGTTCTGTCGAAAATCAAAAAAAAATAAGAAAATTGTGGTGATTATTTTGCTGTATCCCGCGAAAAATCAAATCAAAAATCCGCTGCTGCTGGCTCAATACAAGCAGTACTGCCTTGTCGATATCGAAACCAGCGGTCTGGATCCTGCCAGGGCAGAGATCGTGGAACTGGCCTGCAGCATTGTATCCGATGCGAGGATCATCGGAGATTTCAGTGTCCTGCTGCGGCCTTCCCAACCCATGTCAGAGGAAGTGATCGCCATCCACGGAATTCGCAATGAAGATGTGGAATCCGCTTTTTCACCGGCAGATGCTTTGGCCAGATTTGAATTCTATATCGGCGATCTGCCGTTGGTGGCGCACAATGCCAATTTCGACTTCACTTTTATTCAAAGCGCCCTGGGTTATCCCCTGCCGAATGCGCTCTTCGATTCGATGGCCCTGGCTCAGCTGTTGCTGCCTGCTCAGCCGCATTACAGCGTCAGCGCCCTCTGCGCTTACTTTAACATCGTCAATGAGCAGGCGCATCGGGCTCTTTCGGACTGTCACGCGACGGCGGAAATTGTAATTCGCCTGCTGCGGCAGTATGCCAAAGGCACTACCACCGCACCGCTCAAATTGTATAAAGTAGTGGAACCGAATACTTATCAGATTCGCGCACAGCTGAAAGCGGCGGGTTTTCGCTGGTATCAAGAGCAGCGCTGCTGGGGGATCGAGCAGCCGCCGCAGACTGAGCAGCCGCAGGAAATCATGATTCAGGGTTTCCTCTGCCGCCTGATGGGAACATAGGACGGCGATCTTTTGAAAACACGGCCCGGCAGTCGTCTTCCACGTCCGCCTTCGGCGTTTGTCAGATAATCCCAGGCTGCCAGAATACCCAGCCAGGTCTTGCTGTCCTGACGGATCGCCGGATTTTGCCGGGCCGCGGCAAGCGGCAGTTTGACCAGATCCAGGATCTCATCTTCATCGCAGGGCAGCGGATCGGCAGTCAATTCGCGCGCCAGAAAGAAATAAAAACGTTCGCTGCTATAGCCGGGCGAGACATAACTTGCGGCCAACAGCAGCAAATTAGCGCTGCGCAGACCGGTCTCTTCCCTGATTTCCCGCTGGGCTGCCGTTTGCGGCAATTCACCTGCTTCCATCACACCGGCAGGCAATTCCAGCATAATCTGTTCCGTTCCGGCGCGCCATTGTCTGACCAACAGGACGTTGCCCGCGGCATCGATTGGAATCAGAACCACTGCCGGTCCTTTTTCGACGACAGACCGCTCGTAGCGATGTCCCCGGGCATCCTCGACCGTTTTCTGTTCCACGCGAAAAATCGCTGTCCGCAGCTGCGTCTTAGTTGCTAAGACTGTGCAATTCAGTGAATCCATTTTCTCCTCCCGGCTGAAAAGAAGCTGTCATCAAAAGGGACAGCAACCTCTTTTTTATGCTTATTTCAAATTTAGTTTTTGGATGCCGCTTTCCAAACGCTCTACCGCTTCTTCCACCAACTGCCGGGGACAGGCTACATTGACCCGAATAAAGCCTTCGCCGCCCTCGCCAAAGGTAGTGCCGTCGTTAAAGACCAACTGCAGATCTTGCAGCAGCCATTCCATTAATTCCGGCTGACTCTTTTTTAAGCCACGGCAGTCGACCCATAAGAGATAGGTACCTTCCGGCAGCACGCATCGGAGCGGAGCGCAGCGGCTATTGATTGCCTGGACCATGTAGGCCAGATTGGCGTCGATGTGCGCATTCATTTGATCCAGCCATTCCACACCATCGGTATAACAAGCTTCCAGAGCAAGTTTCCCCATGTAGTTGCCGCCGGCACGGCCGATGCGGAATTTTTTATATTTCTCTCTGAGTTCCGCATTGGGAATCACAATGTAAGAAGTCCGCAAGCCAGCCAGATTGAAGGTTTTGGAACCGGCAAACATGACTGCCATGCGCTGTTCAATTTCCGGACCCAAAGTGCCGACAGTATGATGTTTCACACCGCTGCGGAGAATGTCAAAGTGAATCTCATCAGAGATTAAATAACAATCGTGTTCCAGCAGAATTGAAGTCAGCTTCTGCAGCTCCTCTAAAGACCAGACGCGGCCGGTCGCATTATGCGGAGAGCAGAGTAAAAATACTTTTGGTTTGGGCTGAGCAGTCTGGAACAGGCTCTGCAGCTGTTCAAAATCCATTTCATAGCGTTCACCGTTAAACTTGAGTGGATTCAAAACAATATTGCAGCCGCTGTTTTTGGTATTGGAATAAAAAGGCGGATAAACCGGATTCTGAAGAATCACGGAATCGCCGGGCTTGGTCATCACCGACAAAGCGCTGAAGCAGCCATCCATCACGCCGCTGTTAAAATCAATCCAGTCGGCTTCCACCTGCCAGCCAAAGCGGCTGCTGAGCCAGTTTTGTATGGCCGGGATCAGGCTTTTTCTGTCCGTGCTGTAACCGTAAGCGCCGTGTTCAACATAGGCTTTCAAAGCGTCGATGGCAGGCTGGCAGGTAGCAAAATCACTGTCGGCCACCGGCATCGGCAGCAAATCTCCCTTTTGATAAGGCCGGCTGTTCTTATTCCATTTTGAGGAATTCCAGGGACGACGATCTAAAAACTGATTAAAATCGTATTTCATAACAGGAACCTCCGCTCATAAAATAAACTGAATCCCGCACTGTTTACTTCAAAGCAGGTTAATCTTCCTGCCTGATCAAAGAAGTGACAAGATTCAGCGTAAAACCGTGAATTGCCCTACCTTTTCTCCCATCCGAATTTCATCGCCGATTTTCAGACTGTCAGTAAAAGTGATCATACCCGGCTCAAAGAGCAGGATCACCGTGGAACCGAAGTCAAACCAACCGATCTCTTGACCTTTGTCAAAATGTTGGGCAGCGAACCGCCTGGGCTCCATGCTTTTCCCTGTTTGCTTTGGTTTTGCGTCATCGACCACCATGCGAACCGAACCAACCTGGCAGGAACCAACCATAATCAGCGCGGCAGTACCGGCAGCGCTCTGCAGATAGGCAATTTCTCTGGCGTTCCGGCAGTAAAGACTCTCAATTCTCTGCCGGCTGAAGCGATTGACCGGGTATCTTGAGCCGTCGATCCGGCAGGTTTGTGCTATTTCGCAGTCAA
>JAJFTT010000016.1 GCA_021372785.1 Negativicutes bacterium
TGGAACAATTTGAGAGTTTTCTTTACTTCATCGGCTCGGTCTTTGCACCGATGATTGCCATTCAAGTGGTCGACAGTTTGATTTTTCAACAGGATGCTTCCGATCAAAGCGTAGAAAAAAAGAATCTGCTGCTTTGGCTGATTGGATTTTTGCTTTACCGTTATTTTATGACCATCAACACACCGATCGGGAATACGCTGCCCGTCATGCTGATTGTGACTGGGCTCTATCTGATCATCAGGCAATTCAAAGGAGGAAAATAGAGATGTTTGCTCAAATGCTGGAAAACACCAGGAAATTTAACCCATTGATTCATTGCATCACCAATTATGTGACGGTCAATGACTGTGCCAATCTGCTGCTGGCTTGCGGTGCCTCCCCTATTATGTCCGATGATGCAGCTGAAGTAGAAGAAATTACCTCAATCTGCAGCGGATTGGATTTGAACATCGGCACGCTGAATCAACATACCATTCCCGCTATGTTTCTAGCCGGTAAAAAAGCCAATGCCTGCCAGCATCCCGTCCTGCTCGATCCGGTTGGGGCAGGCGCTTCCCGTTTCCGCAGTGCAACCGCCTTGCGCTTGCTGCAGGAAGTGAAGTTCACGGTCGTACGCGGCAATAGCTCGGAGATCAAGGCTTTGGCTGCCGGCAGTGCTTCCACCAATGGCGTCGATGCGGCGCTGGCGGATCGGATCACCGAACAAAACCTGGAGGAATCAATTGCTTATTTACGGGCGTTTGCCAATAAACTGCAAAGTGTGGTGGCGGTCACCGGCGTGATCGATTTGGTTACCGATGGCGAAACGGTCTATATCATCCGCAATGGCCATGCCATGATGAGCCAAATCACCGGCAGTGGCTGCATGCTCTCCGCTCTGATTACCGCTTATTTGGCAGCAAATCCAAAACACGCCCTGGAAGCAACGGCGGCGGCGGTCAGCGCCATGGGATTCTGCGGCGAATTGGCTTATAAACGCTCTCTGCATCAGCCTGCCGGTAATGCTTCCTACCGCACATACCTGATCGATGCAGTCTCTCTGCTGGACGGCCAGCAATTGGAAAGCGGTGCCAACTATGAACGTCGCTAAAGATGCTTTGCTGCTCTATGCCGTGACCGATCGCACCTGGCTGACGGACCAAACGCTGGCTCAGGCGGTGGAAGCATCGCTGCAGGGAGGGGTTACCTTTCTGCAGCTGCGGGAAAAAAATCTGGATTTTCCCAGCTTCTTACGGGAAGCATGCTGCCTGAAAACACTCGCAGCCGCTTATCATGTGCCTTTTGTGATCAACGATTCGCTTGAGATCGCGCTTGCCTGCGGTGCGGACGGCGTGCATCTCGGGCAAAGCGACCAAAGTGTCCGGCAAGCCCGCGCTCTCTTGGGAGATCGGAAAATCATCGGAGCTTCCGTGCAGACGGTTGCTCAAGCCAAACAAGCACAAGCAGAGGGAGCGGATTATCTGGGTGCCGGCGCCGTATTTCCGACCGCCTCCAAGCAAGATGCCACTGCGCTGACGCTCGGGCGGTTGCAAGCCATCTGCCAGGCGGTTCGCCTGCCGGTGGTTGCCATCGGGGGTATCCGGCAGCAGAATATTCTGCAGCTTGCCGGCAGCGGCATCGCAGGCGCCGCGATGATCTCAGCCATCTATGCCGAACCGGACATTCGAGCGGCAGCAGCGCAAATGAAAATGCTTTGCCAGCAACTGACGGCGAAAGGAAAATAAGAAAGGATGACTCATCCCAATGAAAAAAGTACTGACCATAGCCGGTTCCGATTGCAGCGGCGGGGCGGGGATTCAGGCAGATATTAAGACCATTACGGCGCACAAAATGTATGCGATGAGCGTAATCACCGCTCTGACAGCACAAAATACCACCGGCGTCTATGGAATTATGGAAGCAACTCCCCAGTTCGTTGCGCAGCAGCTCGCTTGTGTCTTCGAGGATATCCGTCCCGATGCGGTAAAAATCGGGATGGTGTCCAACAGCCAAATTATCCGGGTAATCGCCGGAGCGCTGAAAGAATACCGGGCGGAAAATATCGTGCTCGACCCGGTGATGGTTTCCACCAGCGGCAGCCAGTTAATTTCCGAGAACGCCCTGCAAACCCTGATCGAAGAATTGCTGCCTTTGGCAGCGGTGATCACACCAAACATTCCGGAGGCCGGCATTCTTTGCGGTTTCCCCATCCACAATCAGGAAGAGATGCAGCGCGCGGCAGCCGTCATCGCCCAACTGCTGGACGGCGCCGTACTGATAAAGGGAGGTCACCTGGTCAGTGAGGCCACCGATTTGCTCTATGTCAACGGCAGTTCAACCTGGTTTCCTGCCAAACGCATCAACAACCCCAATACGCATGGTACCGGCTGCACTCTATCCTCTGCGATTGCCTGTAACTTAGCAGCTGGCAGGACGCTGGCGGACAGTATCACCGCCGCCAAAAAATACCTTTCCGGCGCACTGCAGGCCGGCTTGAATCTTGGTCGGGGCAGCGGGCCCTTGGATCATACCTATCGGATCAACGACTGGGCCTTTTAAAACCCGTTTTTTCAGTTGAAGTCGGCATCCGTTTGGCCGGTCTCCTGCTGTCCTGCCAAATTTTCTGACCGAGAGCTCCCCTTTTTCTCGTATCGCACTGTCGTTTTCCGCTTTATACTGAAGATGCGCAAGAAAGAATTGATTTTTGACGCACGGATGGATATAATATGCTCGACATAAATGAGATCAAAACAAAGGAGCCTCCGTTATGAAAAAAATGAACGTGCTGATTAATGCCATACTGGCCGGTTTTTCTATCAGTTTGGGAGGGACCGTTTTCCTGAGATTAAAGGATACCTTCCCCGGCAGCAATGTAGTTGGCGCACTGCTTTTTACCGTTGGCCTTTTTCTTGTTTTAACCAGAGGTTACAGCCTTTATACGGGCAAAGTCTGCTACATTTTTGAGAATAAACCCGGCTATTTATTGGATGTGCTGATCATCTGGGTCGGCAACCTGCTTGGCTGCATGTTGGTGGCGGGATTAGAAAATCTGACCAGTTTAAGCGGAGCCACGGCCGGTATTAACGTAACCGCAGCGGCTATGGTAGCCGGGAAGCTCAATTCTTCCCTGTTAAGCCTCTTTATCTTAGGCGCCTTCTGTAATGTTTTCATTTTCATCGGCGTCAATGGTTACGCCAAGAATCCGCATGAACTGGGCAAATACCTGGCGGTGTTTTTAGGTGTTTCCATCTTTATTATCTGCGGTACCGAGCACAGCGTAGCCGATATGTATTATATGGCTGTTTCAAAAACCCTCTACACGCAACCGGCCGAAGCTTTTTTACGTCTCTTTGTGATTACGCTCGGCAATCTGGTCGGCGGTGTCTTTCTGCCGTTAATGGAAAAGCTGAGAGAAAAATTGGCGGAAGAGAAAAAAATAGCTGCTTGATTGAGTAAAAAAAGGCACGGTGCATGGATCGTGCCTTTTTTGATCGGTTGACTCCTGCTGCGGACCATGTATAATGGAGGCCAGCGAACAAATTGATCGATTATGGCTATTAGGAGAAGGACATGAATGCAAAACTGAATCTGATTCTGTCGATGACGGCATTTGGCACCATCGGACTCTTTGTCAGAAATATTCCGCTGACTTCAGCCGAGATCGCCTTTTTTCGAGCGCTGATCGCAGCGATCTGCCTGCTCCTTTACAAATTCATCAGCAAAACTCCCTTACGCTTCTCAGAAATAAAACATGATTTACCGCTGCTCTTCTTGTCCGGAGCAGCCATGGGCTTCAACTGGGTTTTCTTGTTTGAAGCGTATCAATATACCAGTATTTCACTAGCCACAATGAGTTATTATTTTGCGCCGGTGATCGTGACCCTTGTCAGCCCTCTTTTATTTCATGAAAAGCTGACGCGCGCTCAGCTTTTTTGCTTTATGATGTCCACCCTCGGTTTGCTGCTGGTGATCGGCAACGGCGGTTTTTCCGGCGGCAGTCAAAACCTGAAAGGAATTCTGTTTGGGCTTGGCGCGGCGCTGCTCTATGCCACCGTCATTCTGCTCAATAAAAGCATCCGCCGGGTGAGCGGTATCGACCGCACGCTGCTGCAGTTTCTGGCGGTGATTTTCGTCTTGTTCCCATATTTGCAGCTAAGCGGCGGCATTCATACCGCAGCGCTGACCACCTTCGGCCTGATCAACCTCCTGTTGGTGGGTATTCTGCATACCGGTATCACATATTGCCTCTATTTGTCTTCCCTGAAAGACTTACAGGGACAGGAAGCGGCATTGCTCAGCTACATCGACCCTTTGGTTGCGGTGCTGATTTCCGTCCTGTTTTTACAGGAAAACAGTACCTGGCAGCAAATCCTCGGCGGTCTGATGATTTTAGGTTTTACGCTGCTCAATGAAGTAACAAGCAAAAAAAAGCCCGCCAAGGCAGTAAGCAATGCGGACGACTGATTTGATCCATCGTAATCAGCCGTTGCAGGATCGCAGGCTGCCTCATTTGCCCAACAAAAAGCGTTGCCTTGCAGCCAGCGAGACAACGCTTTTCTATTTTCTCTATTGCAGCCATTTGCCGTTCAGTAAATCCCTGGCATCGCGTGTCAGCGGAATCAAATCCTGCCTGTTCAGATAGGCGAGATCGAATTTACGATTTAAGGCGGCAAAATGTTTTACACCAAAGGCGATTTTATTCAGGTATGAAAAGACACCGATCGCACCCGGAGAAAAATCATCGGCCTTTTTACCGTAAATTGCCCGCAGATCAGCTAAATCACCGTAAATTTCTTCAATCGTACTGCCGTATTTTCTGAACTGATTGGGGACTTTGCCTTCTTTGATCTGCGCGCCGATTTTTTTACCCATCATGGCTGCGGCCATCGAGGCGCGGCAGATGCCAATGGCGGTAACCATGCCATTGCCCAAAGCCAGCGACTTAAACACCTGATCTTCGGAAGCAAAACCGCCCGTAATCGCAATGGCAGGCAGCCAATCCACTTCGTTTTTCAAACTCTCCACGATGGAACAGATTTCCTCTTCCATCACAACCGTGGGAGTACCCCATTCATTCATCATTTTATTGGGGCTGTAGCCGCTGCCGCCGCCTGCGCCGTCAAAGGTGATCAGATCGACTTTGGCTTTGCTGCCGATCAACAAGACCTGTTTGAGATCCTGCGGATCGTAACCTGCCATTTTAAAGTAGATATTTTTGGCACCCATGGCTCTTAATTCGGCAATCCGCGCTACCAGATATGCTTCATCCCAGAGCGGCAGGCGAGAATAGGAATAAAAATTCGGACAGACGCCTGCCCGAGCCGCTTCTGCCATGGCAGGCGTGCCGGGATCCGGATAGACCAAAACTCCTGCGGTTTGTTTTTTCAGCGCTTCCTCGTAGTTTTTCAAACGGATTACCGGCTGCGTGCCTTTTGCACTTTGACCGAATTTGAACTCGATGGCTTCGGCGCCTTCGACTTGGATGGCATATTCCGGCACACCCAGCCGGTCATCTTCGGTGTTGCACTGCAGAATGATCTGACCATAACCACGGTCATACTGACGGAAGGCATCCAGCATTTGCTTTAATGCGGGAAAATGGCTGACCTTGCCGTCTTTGACCTGCAGCTGCGGATCTTTACTCCTGGCGTCTTCACCGATGGTACAACAAACGCCCGCCATGGCGGCGCCGCCAAAATAATCAGGCCAATTCAATTTGATCAGAGCCGGCAGAATAATTGGCATGGCTAATTTCACCGGATGAAAGCTGCCGAATTCACGCTCCATTTTTACATGGTAGATATTCGCTTCTTCAAAAGTTGGCTTGGCGCCCAGTGCGCCAAAGACATGCCCGTTGATATTGAAGTGAGAAAAATCAATGGGATAGTCTTTTTCCGAGGCGATTTGATTGGCGCCGGTATTGGTAGGGTAAACGGCTTGCATGCCCAAAACGGCAGCCAGGGCAATCTCGCAGGTGCCGTTGCATTCTTCTGTGCATAAAGAACACATGCCGGATTGGGGTGAGAGATGAACGCTGCGATTGCTGGTGTCGTTAAAGGCTGACGATAATTTTGCTGAATAACTCATTGGTATTCCCCCTTTAATCCTTCGCTGAGTCTGATGATCTGTTTTACGTTTGTTCCGCTACTTTCTGGTTTTCACTTTACTGCCGTGTTTTCCTGCCCCAATCCAAGCTCTGAGAGAAAAAAGGTTTGCTCACACCCGCAGCGAGGAAATCAGGCTAACTGCTTCCGCTGTTGATAGAGCCCGTCATGAATGTCAGCCAGTAAAGTAAGCTTGCCTTCTGTAAAAGCACTGAGGTTAGCCTGTAACGACGTACCGTCTATCTCATAGATCCGGATATCGGCAGATTGTATCAATTCCGCGGCGCTTTTTCCGCAGCGCGGGGTCAGCAAGGCATCTACTTTTTCATCTACGATCCTCTGAGCCGCTTTCCTGCCGGCTCCCTCCTGCACGGCTGCGCTGCTGTTATCCAAGAAGCGACTTTCTTTGGTTTTGGTATCATAAATCAAAAAATAAGGTGCGCGTCCAAAGAGAATACAGATATTGGCTTCCATGCTGCAATCATTCACTGGTATTGCTAGTTTCATCGAAAACTCCTCCATTCGAATTTTTTAGAAAAGCTTCTGCTGCTGTGGCTTGATTTGGAACTCTGACTGATCTCAGAACAGATTGGCTGTAAGTGGTAATATAAAGTTTACCATTGGTTCCTGCTGCAAGTTAAAAGGAGAATTATTCTTCAATTTTAATGAAATTCCGGCCGCAGCGGTTTCTCCGGCAGCTGCCGGAGAAACAAGCTTCACCCAAGCCATCGCAAAGTCGATATTCGCCGCCTTCAATCAGCAGAACTTTGCCGTTGACCAAAGACTCGGCCAGCTTTCTCCTCGCTTCTGTATAAATGCCCTGCACCGTTGTGCGGGCAACATTCATTTGCGCGGCACAGGCTTCCTGTGTGAAACCTTCTAAATCGATCAAGCGGATCGTTTCATATTCATCCACGGTCATAATCATCTGATTTACCGCATCAGAACGGACGTCCAGCGGTCCGTATTTATTGCTGTCCGGCAGGCAGCAGACTTTTCTCCATTTTAATGGTCTTGGCATCGTTGTTTCACCTCGATTTTCATATTTCATACTCTGCTTTCCATGTTTTAAGCTGCTCTGCATTCGGATGATTTCCAGGCGCTTTTCGCTCATTTTCAAGTTGGCCTTCCGCTTGATTTGCTGCTGTGTTCCTCTTTCAGCTTTTCGATGAAAATGAGTCCGGATCGCGACTTGAAGAAGCGGCCATGTTCTGATTACTTTTCTGATCTTGCTGCAATCGCCTTTCCTAGTTATTGACATATACCATTTATGCTTTGATTATACTCGATTTCCGAACTATGTCAATAACTAGGCAGCTTTTTTCTCAAAAAAAAACCCGCGGAGAAGTGATTAAACGCCACTCCCACGCACTTTTGCATCTTTCTATAATTACTGCACTCCTTCGCTCTTACTCTCATTGAATCATCGATGATACTATTTTTTACTGATTGGTTAAGACTCGGAACAACAGCATGGCAATCAAGCTGACCGCATAACCTAAATTCTCCATATTCTCCTGTGAAATCTTGGCTAATTGCCAATTTATCGTTCCATTGTCTCGCTGCGCAGTCTATTTTGTGAAACTCGTTTAAAAGCTCGTTTGACTCGATAAGGGCGGTAGCGTCTGATGCAGCTAAAAAGAAATTCCGCCAACGCAATACCCAGCAATGTCAGATCCGGTATCTTTCGGGAAAGTAACCAGATAAAACCAAGAAAAATACTCCAGAAGAATATTACTCAATTCTAGCAGAATAAAATCTCTGGCAGGTAACAGGCTAGCACTATATTTCTGATTGCTCATCCAAAAGCGAGCATCATCTGCCGTTTCATCAAGGCTCGAAAAAACGGCATAAGTTTTGTTTAAGCCAAAAAAAGATCTTTTTTAGAGTAAACCAGATCCCAGCTGTCCGCATTGAATGACTACAATAAGGAACTTTCCAAGGCAGAGGCATCCAGCAGCAAGCGATAGGAACGTTTCTGAGGTTCCAGCTGATCGTAAATCAATACATATCACAGTTGATTTACTTCCCGCAAGAGGAAACCCTTGTTGCTCTTGTCAGCAAGATAAGCCTGCATTTCCGCAAAAAGAAGCATGCCAAGGGGACGGCAGACTGTGTGAAAACGCGTGAATATTAAAATAGCATCTTTAAAAACATCTCAAAATAAGGTATAATGAACAAGGAAACGGCTGAAAATCTTACTTTCGAGGTGTTTAATATGCGATATGTCGAGGGAAAAAT
>JAJFTT010000017.1 GCA_021372785.1 Negativicutes bacterium
GGACAAATTGGATGTCATTGAGTGCTTCTCGTCTCCAGGCAGCCAGCTAAGAGTGGGTGAAATACTAGAAAAACAGAAGGCCATCTATCTCGCTCTGGATGTTGAACCGCCTACCTCGTTATGAGTCTCCGGGAATCTAGGTTACTATCAGCCTGGTGTCTACAGAAACCATCAAGCGTTTACAACCCGCATAGCCAGTCTTATTGGCTATGACATTATTATACTAGGAGGAATTGACAGTATGAAGGAAATCGGGAAAAAGATCGGTTCTGCCATTTGGGGTTACTTTATCATACTCATTCTTGTTGAAGGTGTCCTCACGTGGATCGCCCGGCGCTGGAATATAGCCTCTTTGACAGAATTGGCCTATCTCCTGCCGCAGTTGGCAGCAAGTCTGTGGTTATATCGAAAAATCAAACAAGAAAAAATCGTGATTTCCGTAAGCAACGATTCCGGTTTTACGATCAAGCGGTTTTGTGGCTTTCTTCTGCTGCTGGTTTTCGGTAATGTATTTTTCAGTTCGCTGACCGCAACCATCGTTCAGAATGTTTTGGGTCGGTTCAACTATAATTTCAATTTTGATCTTCTCAACAACAGCACAGCAGTAACTTCGCCCGCGCGGCTGCTGACTGTTATTTTCTTGGCTCCCATTACGGAAGAATTGCTTTTCCGCGGCATTATTCTGCAAAAGCTGAAGGAATTTGGCCCTGTGTTTTCCATTGGTATGACGACACTCTTATTTACTTTGGTTCATGGCAATATCATCTCAATGTTTGGGGTTTTTTTCCCCGGTTTGCTGTTTGGCTACGTCGCTCTGAGATATTCAATATCCTGGTCGATTCTGCTCCATATGGCCAATAATGCGTTTGCTCTGTTTTTTCAATCGTTGCCGGACAGTCATTTCTTTTTGCAAGCGCAGTATTTTATGTTTTTTTTGGGCCTGCTGGCGCTCCTTATTCTGTGTTTGATCATCTTCAAAAAGCGAGCTGCCATCCGGCAGTTTTTTCGGAATGATAAGGTGGACAGAAATTTATATTGGCAGTTGTTTGCCAGTAAACGAATGATTGGTTTGATTGTGCTTTTTATCATGACAAATTTATTATTTATTCAGGCAAGTCTACCGGGAATTCCCTCCTGATTAGCGAAAAACAAGTTCACTTGCAACAGGATCTCAGTTCTGAGACGGTTTTTCCGGAAGCCTGCTGCTCGCTTGAAGCAAAACGCCAGCGCTGTTTTACGATGAAAATTTCTTCATCGGCATTCAGCGCTTTTTTTGGCATAATATGAATAAAAAAAAGCAGTGCAGACGTTAACGACGCAGCTATTCCGCTTTATTGCCGGCAGCAGTCGTTTCACTGTCCGGCACACGGTCGGGAATTTCAGAGGAGACCGCAAGGTTCGTACCCCTGCGGGGCGGCCCGTCGCTCCATTCAGGATCGGGTCGGTGCGGCTCCTGGGACAAGCCTCCGTTTTCAGCAAAACAGAGGGATCGACGGTAAGCTGCCCGGTTGTCCGGACCAAACGCAGGGCTACCGCCGCCCCAAAACCGGCATTCTTGTCATCCGGCTAAGAACGGCGCTGCCTATCATGATCACTGCGGACCCGGTTTTATTCCCGGCGCCGTATTGGGTAATTTTTAGTTCCATCCGGGTCCTTTCGCGCCGGTAAAAATCGATTGGCTGCGGCTAATCAGAGCGGCAATTCCTGAAGTTGCGCTCGCATTTTGCTTTTACTTTCGCGGCCGGATATTCAAAACAGAGCAGACGCAAGGGAGCTTCATCTTCTTCAATGGTGGGAAAACGTCCGACCGGCTCGTAGAAATGGTTGTCTGTGGTATCGTCATTACATTGCGAAACTTCACCGATCAGTACCGGACCGTGGCCTTTTTCCGCCCAAAAGGCGTGATAAACACGCGGCGGCAGGGTAATGCTTTCTCCCGGCGCCAAGCGGACGATGCCGCCTGCCGCAAGCGAGCAGTGTCTGCCATCCCGCTGCAGTTGAACCGGCGTATCCGCCAGAGCATCCTGCTTTGTGGCATGATAGAGCCGCATCATTAAAAAGCCGCCGCCCCGGTTGATAATATCCTCCATTTTGAACCAATGAAAATGCAGGGGGCAGACTTGGTTTTCTTCGCTGATCAGTATTTTTTCGGCATAGGGTTTCGGATAGCGCTCCGGACTGCGATTGCCGTTTCGCAGGGTAACCAGGGTCAAACCAATTTCGTTGAACCTTCCCAAGCCATAATCGGTAATATCCCAACCCAGCATGTTATCGCGCACCTCATCATATTCAGCGCCTTTGCTCAGCCACTCTGCCGGCGAAAAGGCGGCGAAGGGAGGCAGAGCAAAATTGTACTGCCGGCAGAGCTGCAAAGCCCGGCGGATCTGCCGGTTGATTTCGGAACGTTGCATACAAGCATCCTCCTTTTTTGAAATGCGGCAGTCAAATGCCGAAAAGCCGGTGTGGCAGATCGGGGAAAATCAGCTTCGCTGTCCCGGCGCGGCAACATTCGATCTCCGCCAGGGTTGGCATGGCGGCCATGCTGCCTTTTTTGCTGGCACAGAGGGCGCCGGCACAATTGGCATAATCCGCAATTTCCGCAATACGGCTGAGCGGGATCTCCGCCAACGGTTTCTGTTCATCCAGCAGCAGACTTAAGGCGCAGCCGAAGAAAGCGTCGCCGCAGCCGGTGGTATCGATTACGCAGGTATCATAGGTCGGCAGATAACCAAAACCAGCGGCGGTCCGGTAAACGCAGCCGCGCGCTCCCAGTGTCACAAAAACGAGTTCGGGACCTTTGCTGAGAATTGCCGTGCTGCCCTGGCTCAGATCGCTCGTGCCGGTGATGAATTCCAGTTCCTCCCAATTAAGCTTGACAATATTTGCCAGACATAAGCCGCTGATCAATTGCTCGCTGGCTTCTGCCGGACTGGACCAGAGCGACGGCCGAAAATTCGGATCGTAGGAGACGGGAATTGCCATGCAGCGGGCGAATTGAACCGCCGCCAAGGTAGCGTCCCGTGCCGGCTGATGCGTGAGCGAAACGGAGCCGAAGTGCAGCAAACGGGCCAGACCAATGCGCTGGTAATCCAATTGATCGGCGCTCAGCAAGGTGTCGGCACCGGGATGGCGGATAAAAGAGAAAGAACGGTTACCGTCCTCAGCCAGGTGTATGAAAGCCAAAGTTGTGGGGGATTCCTCTGTACGCTGCAGACCGCTTGTATCGACCGCATAACTTTTCAGGTCTGTTTCCAGCAGATCGCCAAAAAAGTCCGTGCCAACCATCCCAAGGAAGGCCGTTTTTTTACCGAGCCGCCCGGCGGCAACCAGCAGATTGGCCGGAGCGCCGCCCGGATTGGCGCGATAACTTCGATCTCCCAAGGGTGTAAAGTCGATCAATAATTCACCGATGGCTGTTATATCGAACAAAAACATCACCTCATCTGTCTCATTGAATTCGTTGATCATTGCATTCGAGAAGGCGGCAGGTTTTCCCTTTTGAGGAAGTTGCGTGCTGCCGCGGATTCGTTGCGCGAACCTTTTTTAACGGTTGCATGGCAGTAAAATATTCTATGGAAAATTGTTCTATTTTGTCTGAACGATCGTCTTTCTTAATTTACTTCTAAACAATTAAGGTGACGCAGCCTTTGACGGCCGTTTTTAGCAAAATCAGTGCAAGGATTGCGAGCCGGCGACGGCGAATTTGAAAATCAGCTTGAGTGGAGAAACCAGCGGCGGTTTTAATGAAATTTTCGCTGGCACCCATGTCTTTGGGGTAGAAAGGACTATCTATGAGCGAGTACGGTAGGTTATCTCGGGTGGCGCGTCAAATTGCCAGAATTCTCATTCCAACTTATAAAATAAAAAGCGATTTTGATGTCCCGTCGCCGGCGGTTTTTATCTGTCGTCATAATAACATGTTGGGACCGACAAATGTCATCGCCTGGTACCCGAAATATCTGCGCATCTGGGTGTTAAACGTTTTTATGGAAAAAGAAGCCTGTTATCGGCAATTTGCAGACTATACCTTTCACAAACGTTTTGGCTGGCCAAAGTGGGCCGCGCGGACTGTGTCTGGAATTATCAGCCCCTTTGTAGTGAATTTGATGGCTTCCATGGGAGCAATTCCGGTTTATCGCAATTCGATGGAGTCGATCCGAACCATCAAAGAAACATTGAAAGCGCTGATCGCCGGTGATACGGTATTGATTTTTCCGGATATTGATTATACCGCGACGAATGCCGAAGTCCGCAAGGTGTATGAAGGTTTTCTTTATCTGGAACGTTATTATTATAACAAGACAGGCAAACATATTCCGTTTGTGCCGCTGCGGCTGGATCAGAAACTTCGTGAAATTGTGGTGGGAGAAGCGGTATGCTTTGCCGATGGGATCGATTTTCTGGACCAGAAAGAATCGATTCTGGATCAGATACAGGCAAAGATCAGCGGTGGATAACAATTTGTCCCGGTATTTTATAAAATAGTGCAGCAAAGGTGTTTGACTCGTCAGCCGAAGCGCTGAGTCAAACACCTTTCATTTGGATTTATCTGATTAACGCACTGTTGATGATGTAAATCAATTATCAATACTCGTGAGATAGGCCCTGATTTTTTGCATGGTTTCCGCCATATAGGTTTTACCGATGGAAGAATCACAAGCAAAATTGGTATAATACTCACACAAGTCAGATTGCAATTCGCTCAGAAAATTCGTGCATTCTGTGAAGAAATCGGCCGGCATGTTTTCCCGATTGGTTTTCCTGGCGGTCAGGATGAGCAGTTTCCAGAAGTTTGTCTCATTCTCACCCCATTGATTGACATAGTCATAGGTTTGCTTGCGCAGAGTGCCTGGCTGGTCGATCTCTTTGGCGACATGATAGCCATCCAAGCCAATAATAATTTGACAATTTTTCATAACGGTATCAAGCAACCCGGGCCAGTCTGCCGGAAGGCAGTTGCATTTTTCAAAAAATGTAGTAAGCAAACCTACGCCAAAATAATCAAAAGAAGAGCAGAGGTGTTTTTCATCCAAAAAGCAGTTACCGCTCACGGTTGCAATGATCTTTCTCATTCTTTGATAGTGTTCCGGATACGTGATTTCTCCCAATAGCTCAATATCGAATTGCGGTAAGCTGCGGCATTTCTCAGCCTGACTTTTGACGGCATGAAGGAAATCCTCACAGATAGCCGTAGCGGTTCCGCAGTTTAATTCGCCCAAAACAGAAAAACGCATCGTGATCGCCGCAAACACATTCATCAGCTCGGCTAAGGCGGCTTCCTCTTCTGTTCTGGCTTGGATATTCTGCAGGAAATTCTGCCAGAATGAACCGCCGGAATGATCTATGATGCCGACCAGATTTTCAATTTGTTTTCTGGTTGGATTATCCGAACCGGCTGCCGCAATGAAATCATATTTACTGAAGCCCAGGCAGCCTGCTTCTCGGAAATAAACATCAAGTGCTTTCTCCTGTTCCGCAGTGGGTGGGGTGCCTTGAGTCTGGAGTACTCTTAAAAAGGCATAAGCCGGCAGTAGTTTTCTGCCCTGCGAAATTTCAACCGGAATATAGGCGGCATTGGTTTGTTCGGCAGTGTCAAGGATATGGTTGCTTATGTCTTGGCTCTCAGCTGAAATTTCCGCTATGGTTTTTAGAATAAAGCAAGAGGCTTTCTTCTTTGCCCGGTTTTCGTTTTTATAATATTCCCGGATTCTTGAGGATGTGCTGATGGTTAATTCATCCCAAAATTGATTTTCCATTTTTAGAGCCTCCTTCACAGAACGGATTTGAAATTTACCTGCGGATAGATTGACTGTTCGCTCGGATCCATACCGAACGAGAAGTATATCCGTGAAATTAATCTGATATTAACAGATGTAATGTGATTTGTCAAGTATATAATAATGAAGTAATACCTTATATATGCCGCAATAAATTTTATATAATATATTATATAAAAGAAAATACTGATTGATTGTATCATAATGCGAATTAGTCTTCCGGGCGGAATGCCCGGGAAAAGTTTTTTAACCAGAAAAAGCCTGCTTTTTGACCCCAAGCGGATCAGAAAGCAGGCTCTTTCCATGAATTTATTCAAACAAATCAGCAGGATCAGAAGGCAGCTGCAGCGGCTTGCTTAGCTTTTCAGCTGTCCCCATTCGCGCAAGTACTGTTCTTTGGTCATCGGAGCATGGAAGGATTCCTTTACTTTGATCCCATTGGCAGCGCCGTCGGCTAAGAGATCGATCACAGTCATGACCATTGCTTTGGTAGCGGTGATATAAGCCAGATTTTTGTCCTCAATTTCATAGTGAGAGCTATGCCCGATACCGGCAGCTCCGCCAAAGGTAGCGTGAACCGTAGGAATCAGGTTTGATACATCGTTGGCATCGGTCGTAAACCCGACTCCGGGTTTGATTTTGTCGGCCGCTACCAGCTGCTGCAGGTTTTTTTCAAACAGAGATTTATAGAAAGGTTCCTCAACCGCCAGCATATAGCCGGGGAGATCGAAAATCTTTACTTCGGCACCCAAGGCGTCCGCTCCGGCTTTGAGTGCCCGATTGACCTTGAAGCTGGCGTCTTTGATGGCGTCATAGCTGCGAGCCCGGACGAAGGTTTCAATGTGAACATCGGCCGGCACCACATTGACCAGGTTGCCGCCTCTGGTGATGATGGGATGCACGCGCACACCGTCTTCATCTTTGAAGGTATCACGGATTGCATCAATCGCCGTCAAGCCGAGTTTGGCGGCATTGAGGGCGTTGATTCCCTGGTCCGGACTGGCAGCATGCGCTTCTTTACCAAGATAATGCACGATTTTCGCTACAAAGCCCATACCGCCGGGGCCGCCGGCCGTGACGGTATCACCGATCATGGTATGCTGCATCATCATGAGGTCGATGTCGTCAAAAAGCCCGAGTTTGATGAATTCTTGTTTGCCGCCCAGAAAAGAGATTTTACCGGTTTGAATCAAACTGTTGCGGTATTCCAGTTCGACCGCTTCTTCGGCAGGCACCGCCATAAAGACGACATCGCCGGAAAGATCGATCATCACGCCGCTTTCTTTCAAAGCCATAGCCACACCCAGCATCGTGGCGATTTGAACAAAATGACCGCAGGAATGAGCCGCGCCGGTGAGCGGGTCGGCGCAGCGGTGTCCGGGAGCCACAACGGCATCGAGTTCTCCCATCACAGCGATTTTTATCTTGGATTCCTTACCCTTGGCTGTAGCGATGACACCGGTGATGGCATGCCCATCGGTGTAACAATAACCGAGATCCCGGAGGACTTGCTTGACTTTTTCGGCTGTCTTGAACTCTTTGTAACCAAGCTCGGGCTCGGCAAAGATCGATTCACCGATCGCAATAATCCGATCGGCATTTTGATCAACGGCAGCGAGAGCACGGTTTTTTAATTCTTGTAATTCCATTTTAGGTTTCCTTTCTGATTGTACGCTTAAAGGTTGAGCCTGCGCCATTCCTTGCGATAGTGTTCTTTGGTCATGCGAGCTTTGAATTCGGCCTTGACTTTCAACGCATTGGCTGCGCCATCGGTCAGCAGATCCACGATGGTCATTGCCCTCATTTTCGCCGCCACAATGCAGGCTAAATCCGGTTTCTCTATTTCGTAATTGGAACTGTGAGGCACTCCGACGGCTCCGCCAACGGCAGCATGCACGGTGGGCAGAAGACTGGAGACATCATTGGCATCTGTCGTGAAGCCAGCGCCGGGAACGATATTTAATGGCTTGACAGACCCTGGCTTTCATTTCCTGAATATCCATTCCGATCAGATTCCTTCCCATATTTCGTTACTGGTAGTATAGCAGGAAAGAGGAGGATTGCCAATATGTTTTTACGCGGTAATGAGTAGTGCAGGATGATGGAAATTTCTCTGCTGAAAACTTCTTGTTTTGTAAAAAGGGAAAATAGGTTATACTGCAGTTGTGATTGATCAGACAATCACTTGTGCGAAAACAAGGTTCCCATTGCGGCTGCTTTATCTGATAATCAAGCGTATGACAGGAGGTAATCGGATGACGATACGATTTGCAAGCTTTGAGGATTATGCACAGACAGAGAAAATTGCGCAGGAAATACAGCAGATTCATGTGAATTTGCGGCCGGACATTTATAAAGAAGTGGCAGAGGTCATCGGATTCGAGGCGTTTCGGGATTTATCCAGTAAACAAGCGGTGATTGTGGCGGAAATTAACGGAAAAATCGTGGGTTATGCGGTTTATTATCTCAGAAATGTCAAACTGCCGATTATGCACGAGAGAAAAGTACTTGATATCGACGCGATTGCGGTGAGTTCGCTCTGTCGGTCACAGGGGATTGGGACTCAGATGGTTCTCTTCCTGAAAGAGATTGCCCGCAGCAACGGCTGCGGCAGCATCGAATTGTCCGTATCTTCGCAGAACCGGGATGCGATCAGATGGTATGAAAAACTGGGTATGCAGGCGAGATCAATCCATATGGAAATGAAAATCGAATAGGAGCAATCCCAAAAAAGAAAAGCGGTGCAGACTCGTTTCAACGATTTGAGTCTGCGCCGCTTGTTGGGCAGAGAAGTGTTTTTATCCGAGATAGCCATTCGGATCAATCGTTGCGTCCACGCAACTGCCGGTCAGAAAGGCCCGGATCCCTGTTATTTTTGCTTTGAGCTTGTTGTAGGTTTCAGCAGGTAGTTCTTCGCTGAATTCGATGGTTTCATTGGCGGCAATTTTCGTACTGCAGAGCACTTGCAGGAAAGAACGGTCGGCCGACCAAGTATAAAGCACGGCACCGGCTGCATCAAGCAACTGGAAATCATATTTCTGACTGCTGGAGTGTTCAATTGTGATGGTTTGATCGGTGTTGTTATGCAGACTGAGCGACATGCGTAAGGAATTGTCCTCTACCTGCATAGCAGCGACTGCCTGTAAGTGTGGTTTGTAACTGTCCAACAGAGTAACCAAACGGCTGATAACGGCAACCCCTTCGGCGCGCAGAGCCGGAGCGGTGGGATAAAGCATATTTTCGCCTCTGCCGTAAATCAATTTTAAAAGCACGGCGGTGATTACATTTGACCGATACTCCTCTTTGATTTTGCTGTCATCGTTGAAAGGCGCCGGCATCATCAGAATGACCGCATATTTGCCTTCGGTGATATAATTTAGCGCATTGATGATCAAATGAATCATTTCCTGGCGCTGCAGGGTTTGGTTTGGCCGGAAACTGTCGGTTTTTTCTACGATGCCAGCGGTTACCAGATCATAAAGGGCACCGGCACCGGGATCATCGTTTTGCACATCGTTAAAGTATTCCGCAATGTCGGTGGCGGCAAGGTAGTTGATCTCAATTCCCAGGGCTTTGTGCAAGGTGCGGGCAAATTCCATGCGGGTGATAGCCTGATCGCCGTGGAAGAGACCATCCGCATCGGCAAAAATCTCAGGGTAGCCGAACCGGGTTGCCTCAGCTTCATACCAGGAGCCGGGAAGATCCGGATAACTCTTAGCCATGACAGGCATGATCAGCGGCGATTCGGCTGGCTCTTCGGCGAGTGCCAGCATCGGAAAGGATGTGAGCAGCATCGCCAGCACAAGCAGCAAAGTAAATGCAGTTTTTTTCATAGGGATTCTCTCTCCTTCGAATTATTCTGATGGTTTCTCACCGTCTTGTTTTGTTTAGACTGCATTTGCGGCTGTTTTGTTCCCGGGGCTCAGCGAAATTACTGAAAAAAAACCCGGTTGAGGACAATATTCCAAAACCGGGCGCGAGTGGCTGCAAGGAGAAACGCTGCTTTTTCAAGGCTATTGCAGGGCGCTTCTCGCTTCCTGCAATTTTAGGATGATGGACAGATGCTGGGGGCAGGCTGCTTCGCACGTTCCGCAAGCGATGCAACAGGAAGCATCCGCATGGTTGGTGACCAATTCCTGATAGGCTTTACGCGCATCGCGGACGGCACCCGGATTGGAAGAACCAAAGAGATTCCAGGCGGCAAAGATCGCCGGGATATCAACTCCATTGGGGCAGGGCATACAGTAGCGGCAGGCAGTGCAGCCGATATTTAGCCTGGAGTGCCAATAAGCGGAAATCTCTTGTAATAAATTCAACTCGTCTTTTGTCATACATCCCGGAACCATATCAGGCTGACTGCAGATGCGCAGATTATCTTCCACTTGACTCATCGTGGTCATCCCGGAGAGGATCAGGGCAACTTCCGGACGGTTTGCCAAAAAGCGCAGTGCCCACTCCACCGGAGTCCGTTTTACCGGGCTTTGCTCGAAGCGTACAGCGATGTCATCGGGTAAATTGGCTAAGCGTCCGCCCTGCAGCGGTTCCATGATCACGACGCGAATTCCCTTTTTGGCTGCCAATTCTAAACCTTTGAGAGTGGCTTGCCGTTCGGTATCAAGATAATTCATTTGGATCTGACAGAAATCCCAGGCATAACTGTTGATAATTTCTTCAAATACTTCATAAGAGTCATGAAAACTGAAGCCGTAATATTTGATCTTGCCGGCTTTCTTGGCGGCTTCCGCCCGTTCCCAGAGTTTATATTTTTTGGTTATTCCCCAGAGTTCAGCATCCAGGGTATGCTGCAGGTAGAAATCGATCTGATCCACATCAAGTTTTTGCAGTTGTTCATCCAGTAGTTGATCCCAGTGCTCGGCGGATTCCACTAAATAAGTAGGGTTCTTGGTAGCCAGCGCCGTTTTGGCGCGATAGCCGTCTTTGAGGGCTTTCGCCACGACCAGTTCCGAATTGCCGCCGTGGTAACCGTAAGCGGTATCAACATAGTTGACGCCCTGATCGATGGCGTGACGAATCATTTTAATTGCTTCCGCCTCGTCGATATTTTTATTCTCTCCATTGACAACCGGCAGGCGCATGCAGCCAAAACCGAGCAGAGAGGGATGATAGTTGATTTTGCCAAATTCACGATATTGCATCTGAAGGCACATCCTTTCGATTATGATGAGACATATTTCTGCAATCGCAGCATAAACTCCTTCGCCTTGAAAAACCGGTTGTTACGAGCGATTCGCAACAACCGGTAGTTTTGATTATAACATCTAAATTTCTTTTCCGCAAGTCTTTATCCGGAGATTGATCCGGTGTATAATACAATGTACTTGTACTTTACCGTATCTTTTCTTAAAAAGCGACCAACAAAGCTCCCGGTGCCGCATAGGTACCTATTGCCGGACCGATTTCAGAGAGCATGATTTCCAAGGGATGCAGTTCGTCCTGTACCATTTGCAGAAAGGCATACATCCGTTCTTCACAGTCGCCATGTGCAATTCCAATTCGCTGCGGACGCGTGCCTGCGTATTTTTCTTTCATCACATTGATCAGATAACGCAGCGCTTTGGCTTCACTGCGGACTTTTTCTTTCACTTTGACAGATCCGTCAACATCAACATGCACGATCGGTTTGATGGTGAAGAGATTGGCGGCAAGATAGGACAGACGCGATACGCGGCCGCCTTTGACCGCATATTCCAGGGTATCGAGAGCGACATAGACACAAAGCTCGGAGCGTAAGTTCTGGACTTCTAAAAGAATATCGGAGGTGGAGAGACCCATTTGACTCATTTCGGCTGCTCTCACAGCCATGAGGGCAACACCTAGAGAACCGAACAGCGTATCATAGACAGTGACTCGGCTGCCGTATGCCTCACCTGCCAGGCGAAAGGATTGCGCGGTACCGGACAGGGCGGAAGAGATTGCCAGACAAATCACTTCATCATAATGTTCCAGACTTTCCCGGATCAGTTTTTCACAATTGCCAACCGACGGCTGGGCTGTTTTCGGCAGCTCAGTATGAGTCCGACACCAGCGATAAAAATCATCGATGCTTAAATCGACTCGATCCAAATAGCTTTCTTTGCCAAGCTGTACGAACAAAGGCGCAACGCCGATATCCCACTTTTTCTGCAGATTCAAAGGCAAGTCGCAGGTGCTGTCTACCAGGACGCGTACTGACATTGCCAAGGCCTCCTTCCGAGGGCCGCCTGATCTGGCAAGCGAACCCGATAAGTTTGTGATCAGAGAACCAACCAATTGCATTATATACGATTTTTGCGGAGCTGACTAGTCCTAAAAGTATGACTTTTTTGGGGTTTCAAGCAGAAAGGAAACGTGTTCTATGCGCTTATTGATGATGACTATTTTATTTCCGGCCAGTATCAGCCAGAATTTGGGAGAAGCGATTGCGTTAGCCCGCCAGGAAAAGAGTTATGCAGAACTACAGACTTCGGACGGTCAGCGTCATTCGGTCACTTACTCGGCCTTGGATTCAGTGGAATCTTATCGGGCTCTCTGGGCTTTGGTGCGCAATTGGAAAGGCAGTCAGCATTTAATCGATGGTGTTGAGGTGCCATATGAGAGTGTACAAGAGACGATCGTCTGTTATATCGAAGGGGTGCGGCTGAGCCAAAAAAACTGGTGCTGGGGTGATGCAGCCCAGAGTGCCGGTTACACTCCGCTTTTTCCCTGCCGCTTTATTCCGATTTCCGAAGCGAATCATCTGGGCTGGTTCCAGTACGGCAGTCTCAACCGGGAGAAGATTTTCATTGTCGATAAAATCAAGCTGCGTCAGCGAATTGATTATTATTTAGAAAAGAGCAACGCTCGCTTCTGCCCCTTGCTGGATGGATCCCGGATTGATGATATTGTCCGACAGTTACCCAGCCGGATTGACCCACAGCAAGACGATCAATGGATTTATAAACAAGGTTGGGTGAAAGGCCGCTTTCAAATTATCGGTGTGGAAAAACGTCAGACGAGCAGCCGACCGCTGCAGCAGCCGGCTGCGGCTGCAGCGGCACACGCGCCGACTAAGAGTGAAAATCACAGCAATCAATCAGAGTCGGATCTTGTCATGGCAGAGAGAGATATCCCTCTGATCCATTATCATCAAATCGGGGGACTCGATTCGGTCATCGCGCAGGTACGGGAAAATGTGGAGCTGCCTTTAAAAATGCCGCAGTTGTTTCAGCATCTGGGAATTACACCGCACCGGGGGATTCTGCTTTTCGGTCCCCCCGGAACAGGTAAAACCCTGCTTGCCAAGGCGCTTGCCAATGAATGCAATGCACATTTTATTTTTGTCAACGGTCCGGAATTGATTTCCAAGTGGCATGGCGAAACGGAAGCGAATTTACGCAGGATTTTCGAGGAGGCAAAAGCAAAGGCGCCATCGGTCATCTTGTTTGATGAGGTGGATGCCCTCACACCCGATCGGGATCAGGTTACCCTGCATTATGAGGCGGTAGCCGTATCCCAATTATTGTCTTTAATGGATGGGTTGGTAGACCGCGGCAATGTGATTGTTGTCGGCACAACCAACCGACCGCAGAGTGTGGATGCCGCTTTGAAACGTCCGGGCCGATTGGACCTGCAGTTGGAGGTGGGCTTTCCCGATAAGGCGGGGCGGGAAGATATTTTGCGCATTCATACCGCCGGTATGCCGCTGCGATCGGATGTCGATCTGGTGCGCTTAGCCGAACTGACACCGGAATTCAGCGGAGCGGAGCTGGCTTCTCTTTGCCGTGACGCCGGGTTATTATGTATTCGAGAAAGAATCACAATCGGCAGTCAGGATTTGCTTCCCGATTTAAGTGATGAGGAAATCGCATTGATGACTGTCGGGCAGGAACATTTCCTGCGGGCATTGAATAATAGAAATGGAGTATCGCAGAATTATTAAAGGGAATTCGCCCGGGACAACTCCAGACCGATGTCGAAAGAAACAATGAAATGAAAGAACGGGGAGTAATGTTTGGATGTTAACCTGGAAGCAGCCGCGTCCGGAAGACAAAGCTTTATTTGATTCCTTTCTCAGCAGGACGGTGCGCGATAGTTACGAAACCTCCTTTGCCACTCTTTATCTTTGGCGGAAATATACGCACTTGGAGTACGCCATCGATCAAGACTTATTGATCCTTTATCATCATAAGCAGGACTTTGGCAGCTATTATCACCCGCCTTATGGCTATCAGAAAGCAGATCTGCCGGAAATAACGCGTAAGCTGCAGGCTGAGCGTCCCACCGATTTTCTATATGGTGAAGTGGATGAGCATTTTGCCTTTGAACTCAAGGAAATGATGGGAGATTCGATCGAGCTGATTGCCGATCGTGATGACTTTGAATATGTTTATTTGGTCGAAGATTTGATCAACTTGTCCGGACGCCGCTATCATGGTCAGAAAAATCACTGCAATACCTTTGTCAAACGATATCAGCCAACCTCAACATCAATTTCAACACCGCAGGTTCATGCCGACTGTTATCATCTGCTGCAGCGCTGGAAAGAAGCCAAAGGCCTGGCGGATTCCGAGCTGATTGCCGAACGCTGCGCCATAGACGAGGCTATGGTGCTGCAGGAGCAGCTGCAGCTCAAGAGTATTGCTGTGTACGCCGAAGACCGGGTCGTAGGTTTTGCAATTGGCGAAAAACTGACGGAGGAAATGGCGGTCATCCATTTTGAAAAGGCGGATCCGACCTGCCGCGGCGCCTATGCCTATCTCAATCAGTATTTTTTAGCCACGAATTTTCAACAGCAGCGCTTTGTCAATCGCCAGGAAGATGTTGGCGATGCAGGTTTGCGAAAAGTAAAGACCGAATATCATCCGATCAAAATGGTGAAAAAATACTATATCCGGAAAGTAAATTAAAAATCGCAGAATCCGCAGGATGCGGCCTGGAAAGGAGAGGATGTTTGATGAGTCAAAGTCAGATTTTACTGCGCCCTTTGGCGGCCAAAGATTTTCCTGCCATTGCTGCCTGGCTGCAGGATTCTGCTTTTTTGGCTACTTATGATTACCTGCCGCCGAAACCGCTGTCTTTGTTGGAAATTCTCAGCACCTGGATGCGTTATTTAAGCAATGAGCAAGCGGTGGCTTTTGCTCTGTGCGAACGGGAAAGCGGCAAGCTGATCGGCTGGCTGGGCTATGATGAATGGGATAAAGAGAATCAATTGGCAACCTTATTTATCGGTATCGGCGATGCCGGCATGCGCGGTAAAGGGTACGGTAAAGCTGCGATGCGTGAATTGCTCCGGTATGGATTTGAAAAAATGGGCTTATTCAAAATTCAGCTGCAGGTTCTGCCTTTCAATCTGGCAGGGGTCGCGCTCTATGAACGCTGCGGTTTTGTGCGGGAAGGCACGATGCGCCAGGCCGTGCTGCGCGAAGGAATCCGCTATGATTTGCTGAATTACGGCTTGCTAAAAGAAGAGTGGAAGAATGCAATGGTTTCGCCGGAGAGCTGAAACTGTCGACAGCCCATGGTTTTCTGCAAGAGACCAAGCCTTAGTGGCCGCTGTTTTTTCTTGAACAGATCGCCGGCGGGGTGTGTGAACGCAGCCGACTGAAAGAAGCATGCCGACGTTAAGGCACGGAGCCAAAACTGCAACAGCAAGTGTGTCATGGTTGGGGCGGTCTGCTGAAAGAAAGGGCGAAGCGTGGCCTGATCGTACGACATCCCTTTGCAGATGGGGCAATGCGAAGGAATTGCCTATGCTTATTTGGGTCTGCTGCAAACAAAAAACAACTGAATGGTAATTTACAGAGGCGCATAAACAATCCCCCGTTTCGGTGCGGCTTCACCGGAAACGGGGGATTGTTTATGCCTATGTTATTCTACTTGTAAGCAGCTTCCACTGCGGCGGTGACCGCTTTTGCGCCGCCTTCCGGCGCAACGATGTAGAGTAAATCGGTATCATAACGAAACCATAAAGCGTCGCCGAGTTTTTTGCCTTCTTTGGGCAAATAACTGTCAAAACTGATTTTTTGGGCCGCCTGCCTGGCTTCAATTATCTCTTTGACGGCATCCATATCTTTGGCGTCTTTTAAACGCAGAAAAACAATTTCATCACTCAGAATGGGTTCCGCACAGAGATAAATAGAAAAGGTGTCCAGCAGCTCCGGATCGATAGCGAAAAATTTCTGCAGACGTGTTTCACTCAACTCCAGCATTTCCGGAAATTTAGCAGCCTCAATGATGTCGGCTGCCAGTTGTGCCAAGTCCACCGGTTTTGCAGCCGCAGAAGGCGTTGACAAAGGGTCGCTGGTTTTTACGCAGCCACCGAAGCCTAAAACAACTAAAATGAAGAAACAACAAACCAGGCGCAGAAATCGCTTCATGAAGATACACTCGCTTTCATCATTCGGTAAATTGGACTTAAGAATCCTCCAGGGTATGCTTCAACAGCCCCAGCCAGACGCCGTACTGCCGAAAGTAAAGGTGCAGACCATCGGGACTCATCTCAGGGTTCAAACTGCCGTCCGCTAAGCAGAAAGGCAGAGAGATATCGATATAGGTGATTTTTTTTTCAGCACATAGTTTCTTTAAAGCGTTGTTGAATTCAGTGATTCTTTCATTGTTGATCAGTGTGCTGGCGTAATCCGCTGTGACTGGCAGAATAGACTGCACATAAAGCGTGCTGTCAGGGTAATATTGAGTTAACGCGTCAAGCAAATCATTATAGCGGCTGCAGTAGACTGCCGCATCCACGGAAGTGTAATTCATATCATTGATACCAAGCAGAATAAAAATAGCCGCCGGATTCCCTGCCTGCCAATCCGCTAAGTTCTCCGTTGCCTGCAATAAAGTTAAGCCGCGCCCGGCCATAATTGCTACCGTATCAAAGGGCGGCAGAATTTGCAGCCCTTCCGTAATGGAATCACCGATAAAAGCGGTTGTTTGAAAGATAGGGTCCTGACTGATTTCCGTGGTGTCAATTGCCGGCAAGGCTGTAACGTCCGGGGCGGAACTTGGCTTTAACGGATTCGCCGGTCGTTCGGGCAAAGCAGCGCTTCGATCTTTTTTTAAGTAGGAAATGGCAGCGGGCTCGGCATGATTGAAAGAGTCGTCGGCTTGCAGCCATAAGGACAGCGGGATCAGGCAGAGCAATAGCAGCGTGATGATCCGTATGGGATGAAACCGGCGCTCTGTTTTATGTTGATATTTCATATTTGTGGCAATCACCTCCCGGGCGAAACGACAAAAGCAACAGGTAGGGAAACTTCAGATTATCCTCAGTATAGCACAAAGCAAAGCAGGATGACCAGAGGATTTGCAGCAAAATATTGTAAGAATTTCGCTTTTGTCTATGGCATCAAACCAACGGTTACTGGAAAAACAGAAGAGAAGCGGATCCTGTACCTGTGATGATCATAATCACCCGGATGCCTGATTGAATCAGAGCGGGAAATTTCAGAGCTTGCTTTTGTATAAAAATAAGAGTTGCCTTAATTCCAGAAAATTTTCCTTAAATAACTATAAAAGAGCTTGTAATTGTTCTCACTATTAGCTATAATAAACTCATATGTAAAAAATCGGGAGCCAGAAGTAAAATGATTATCGAATTGATTGCGGCGATGAGCCTGGCAAAATTCAGACACTACAATTTGAAATATGCTTTTTACACTTGGACATTTTATCCTGTACTGCTGACGCAGGGCATCTTGATTTTTTTCCAGATGAGCATTTTTTTCGGAACTTATTACTTTCTGCAATTCGTACCAATCGTAGAACCGATCATCATTTTATCGTTCCTTTTTGCCATTTTTGCCTTTCGGCTATACACACCGGCCATCGTCGGATCGGTTTGTATTGGGATCGGTTCCATGCTGAATAAGTTTGTTATGGCGCAGAATGGCGGCTTGATGCCGGTTTATCCGAGCTTGTCTTATCTGACCGGTTATGCGACAGCCCAGTCCTTTCAGATCGCGGACGGTGTGCACATTCTGGGCAGTGATGTGACCCGCTATAAACTGCTGACCGATTATATTGACTTTGGTTATTGTATTCTGAGCCCCGGGGATGTCTTTATCCATCTGTTTACTTTTCTTATGCTTTATGCAATTTTTAAAGCCGCTCATCAGCATTATTCCAGTAGGCAGACAAAACGGTATCAATGAGAGGATGGAACAATTTGGACGGAATTGCGATTAGTGTGACTCAGCTTATAATAAAAGGGATACCAGAAGGTTTTCTCATGATGCTTGCTTTACATATATTAACCGGTACGAAAATTGATGCGAAGAAATATTTCCTTCTCAGCTCAGTTTATGTCATCCTGACCTACCTGATTAGATTTTTACCAATCACACTTGGTGTGAACACAATGATATCACTGTTAACAATGATTTTACTTTTTCAATTAACATATAAAACCCAGTTGGGTAAGGTCGTTAAATCGGTTGTTTCTGCAGTTTTGATTATGACCTTTGTCATGATTTCAGAAATACTAAATATGCTGATTCTCTATACTATTTATGGTCAGAGCAAGGCGGAAGAGTTACTTAATTTCGGGTCGGAATTAACACAAAGTTTAGTAACCATTCCATCCTCGATTTTTCTTGCTCTTTTTATAGTCCTTTCCCACGTTATTTTAACGAGGTTGGAAAAAAGGAAAAACGAACATGGAGAAGCTAACAAGAAAACTGGCGGCTAATGTCGCCCGGTCGCTCGATTACGATGCCGAACGCGAAGCGGTAATCGCTTATGGTTTGATCGGGCTCGTACAGATTATCATCACCTTTGCTTTGGTTTTGCTTTTTGGAAGTTTGGTCGGTGCGCCGGCGGAAGCCCTCATCGTCTGCGCAGCGGTTGGTTTATTGCGAAAATACAGCGGCGGCGCTCACGCAGGTTCGGCGGAATTATGCAATGCAATCAGTGTTGTCTACAGCACATCCGCAGCAGTCGCGGCCAAAAGATATTTTTCCACGGCGGACAATCTCGCTCTGCAGCTTTTGCTCACCGCCGTCATCTTTGGCGTTTCGTACCTTATTGTCTACCGGTTTGCGCCGGTAGACTCACCCAATAAGCCGATTAAAACAGTCAAAAAGAAAAAGAGAATGAGGCAGGGCAGCTTTATCATCCTGACTGTTTACTTTTTGTTAGCGATTGCACTGTTTCTTGCCGGCTGTGATGATGGGGTTTACGCCTCATATGGGATAAGCCTTCTGTTCGGAGTTATTTGGCAGATCTTTACTCTTACCTCCCCGGGAGCCTTCCTGCTTCACAGCCTGGATCTACGATTGCAAAAAAAGGAGGTGAACAAGTTATGAAGAAGTTCTATGGGATCATTGCTGCTGTTTCTACAATCATGGCAGCCGCTCTCGCTACTTCTGCCTGCTGGTGGTTCTCTTATCAGCCGGAGGAGCCAGAATCTTTGAGAGAAGAGTAGAAAAACCCATATAGGAGGCTTTTTCAGAAGCCTCCTATCTCTTTTGGTGCGGTCATTTTTCGCGGTCATTTTAAGGAGGCGTTGACATGTCTGAACTTGATAAAGAAAAGCAAACACAAATCAATCAAATTTTACAGCTTGTTAAAATCGCCTCTTTATGTTTTCCTTCCATCGCTTTTTTCCAATATTATGCCAAAATTAATGCGTCTGCCGTTTTTTTCACCTATAGTTTTTTGCTGGTTGCCATCTTATTGACGATGCTGGGCATATATATGTTATTGTATTATATTCAGACTAAAATGAGCGATGACTATAGGATCAAACCCTGGATCAGTCCGCTGATTTCACTCACCATCGCATTTTTATCAGTAATCCTGACAGGCAGTTATGAGAGCAGTTATAAATTTCTGTTTGTGCTCGTGATTATATCCACCAGCATTGAGTGCGATATGAAAACAAGCCTCACCATTTCCGGCTTGTCGGCATTGATTGTGCTTGTCACCGATTTGGTTTGCGCTCCCGCAAATGGGGTCAACTCTTATTTTGAGAGTGATTTGGTCCTGGCAAGCGTGTTTCTGATCATTTCCTGGACCATCAGCTTTTATGTCGATTTAGGCAAAAAACATATTGAGAGCTTAGCGAATTTAGCCAATACAGACGGTTTAACCGGCTTGAATAATCATCGTTTTTTCTATGACGCCCTGGCAGAACAGGTAAAAAAGAGTAAAGCCGATGGAAGTGCGCTCTCCCTGCTGTTTCTTGATATTGATGATTTTAAATATTACAATGATCTTTATGGTCACCAAAAGGGGGATCAGGTGATCAAGACACTGGCGGTACTGATGAACCAGACACTGCCGCAAAAAAGTATCATCGCACGCTATGGCGGTGAGGAATTTACGATTTTGTTGCCCGGAAGCGGAGAAGAGCAGGCGCTGCAGGAAGCGGAAGCGCTGCGCCGAGCTGTGCATGAATATGAATTTGAAGGAGAAGAAAATTTACCCGGGGGTACCATGACCATATCAATCGGGGTTTCTTCCCTGAACGCTAAAATTACGTCCGAAGCAGATCTTTTAAAATGCGCCGATGATGCTTGTTACCGGGCGAAATTTCTGCTTAAAAACCGGGTGGAGTCCTATTACTCTATCCTGGAAGAACTGCAGAATGAAGTGGCTGAATCCGATAAAGCGATGGTCGCTTCGATCAAGACACTGATCGCCGTGATCAATGCCAAGGATAAATACACCTACCAGCACGTCGAAAAAGTGGTTTATTACTGTAGTCTGCTGGCGGATCAGCAAGGGATGAGCGATATAGACAGGAAGCAATTTATTTATGCTGCCTATTTGCATGATATCGGGAAAATAAATATTCCGGAAGAAATTCTGATGAAGGTTGAGAAGCTCACACCGGAGGAATGGAATATCTTGCAAAATCATCCGCGGAATGCGGCAGAGATCATCAAAAACATAGAGCCTCTGCAGGCCGTGATACCGATTATTCTGCAGCATCACGAAAAATTTGACGGGACAGGCTATCCCAACAATTTAAAGGGAGAAGAAATTCATCCTTTGGCCAGGCTGCTGACCGTGATTGACAGCTTCGATGCCATGACTTCCGTCAGACCATATCAACTGAAAAAAACGCATGCTCAGGCAATTGAGGAACTGCAACGGTGCAGCGGAACACAATTCGATCCGGATGCCGTTCGGCTTTTCGTTCAGGTTGTCAAGAGTGTCATTCTATAAGAAAGCAAAAAGTACTTCCGAAGAGCGGGTGAAAGTCCGGTTCGGAAGTTTTTTTTTTGCAATTTCGGCTGCCATGTCATCCCCCGGACGGAACTGTGCTGTTCATTGCTTTCATTTTCAGATTGTAACTTAGTTACTGAAGTCAATCAGACAATGATGGCATACTGAAGTCAAATAAATGAATAGAACATTTGCACGAAGAGAGACTGCCGGAAGGCAGAAAATGAATGGAGATCAAAAAATGGCTGAAGAACAGAAAGTATTGATTGTCGGTGGCGTGGCGGGCGGAGCAACGGCGGCTGCCAGGCTGCGCCGGTTGGATGAAAAAGCAGAAATCATCCTATTTGAACGCGGAGAGTATATTTCCTTTGCCAATTGTGGTTTACCCTACTATATCGGCGGAGAGATTAAAGAAAAGTCTGCCCTGACCCTGCAGACTCCGGAGAGTTTCCATGCACGTTTTCATGTGGATGTGCGCAGCGGGAATGAAGTCATAGCGATTGAACCGAAAATGAAACAGGTGACTGTTTTAGATCACCATAGCGGCCTTTCTTATACAGAACGTTATGACAAGCTGATTCTATCGATGGGAGCAGAGGCAATCAGACCGAATATCGAAGGCATCCATTCGGATAAGGTGTTTACCTTGCGTTCGATTCCGGATACGGATCGAATCAAGGAATATATCGAACAGAAAAAACCTGCCAGCGTTGCGATTGTCGGCGGTGGCTTCATCGGTATAGAGATGGCGGAAAATCTGCAGCGGTTGGGGTTGGCGGTCACTTTAATTGATCTGGCAGACCAAGTCCTGGCGACGATTGATTATGATATGGCGAGCGATGTTCATCGCCATTTGGAAAGCAAAGGCGTTCATTTAATGCTGGATAATTCCATCCGTTCCATTACGGATTTAGGCAGCAGCCTGAAGCTGGCTTTCAATAGCGGCGAATTGTCTGCCGACCTGCTGGTCATGGCAATCGGCGTGCGTCCGGAAACGAAAATCGCGAAAGAGGCCGGCATCGCCGTCAATGAACGTGGCGCTATTTTGGTCGATCAGCGCATGCTGACCAACATTCCGGATATCTATGCGGTTGGTGATGCGGTGGCGATCACTGATTTTATCACGGGTAAACAAGGCTATGTTGCCTTGGCGGGACCTGCCAATAAGCAGGGCAGGATCGCGGCGGATCAAATTTGCGGCATAGACAGTCAATATGGCGGCACGCAAGGTTCTGCCATTTTGAAAGTGTTTGACTTAACAGTGGCTTCCAGCGGCATCAATGAAAAGACAGCGAAAAAACTGGGGCTCAATTACGATAAATCCTTTACCTATTCCGCCAATCATGCAGACTATTATCCGGGTGCCGTTGATATGTCGATTAAAACGATTTTCGAAAAAACCACCGGTAAAATCCTGGGCGTGCAAATTGTTGGTTTTGACGGTTCCGACAAACGCTGTGATGTCTTTGCAACGGCGATTCGTGCCGGCATGACAGCTTACGATTTGACTCGTTTGGAATTATGTTATGCGCCGCCCTTCAGTTCAGCCAAAGATCCGGTCAATATGGCCGGTTATGCGATTGAAAATCTGCTAACCGGGAAAGTGAAAAATTTCCATTGGCATGATGTGGAGGCTTTGCCGCGCGACGGCAGCGTCACTTTGCTCGACGTGCGCACGGCGATCGAATATGAGAATGGTCATATGGAAGGATTCGTCAACCTGCCGCTGGATGATTTGAGAAAGCGTTTGGATGAATTGAATCGCAGCAAGCCGATTTATCTGACTTGTCAAATTGGTCTGCGCGGCTACATTGCGGCCAGAATTCTCTCACAAAATGGTTTTGATGTCTATAACCTCAGCGGCGGCTATCGCTTGTACCATTCGATTTTCAGCACGCACCCGCCGGTGCCGTCCAATGCGGAAGAATCTGATCTGTAACTTTTCATTTAATTCCTAAAAAAGCTGGAAACCGTTTTTGGTTCCCAGCTTTTTTTCATGTGCGCCCGTTTTTTTTGATTAGCCGATTGGATTATTCGCTGACGAGGCAGGATTGATTGCGCAGTCTGTTTTGGCTGACATTGTTTGCAGAAGCAGCACCGGTTCCGTTGTTTTGACCGTTGCCGTTGATCAGGCCGCGGTTTTTGTTCTGCTGGGGATCGCCAGTCATGGCAGCCGAGCCCAAACCACCGTGGATTGCACGGCCGTTTTGCATACCACTGCCGCTGCCAATGCCGCTACCGCTGCAGTTGACCTGGTTTTGCTGCCAGGCTGCCAGCAAGGCATCCGCTTCGCTTTGCGTCATTTTACCGGCGGCTACTTGCGCTGCCAATTGATCCTGTTTGATGGCAAACAGTTCGGTTTTAAATTCTGTTAATACACCGGCTGCAAAAGCGATGCTGCCATAGCTGGATCCGCTCCCGGATTTTTCCGTTGTGACGCTTTCCAGTGTTCTTCCGGTCAGACCGGCCACGGCTTCCGCCGCAGTTTGATAGGTGGAAGCGGCATAAACATTGAGCGAACCGGCGCTAATGGTTAATACCATGGCGGTAAGGGCGAGGATTTTTCTGAATTTTGTCATTTGAAATGACCTCCTTTTTATTTTATGGCTGTATTTCTTGGCCATGATCAGATCATACCCGAAAGCTGTGGCAAAAATATGTTTTATTTTTTCTTTCTTTATGCTGACAGATGGATGGAAAGACATGATTTTGCCACAAAAGCTTGCTAAAATATGATATGATACAGATAGCAATCATAAGGGGGGACAGGGATGCCGAGCGTTTTAATTGCGGATGATAACCAACAAATTGCTTCCATTTTAGAAGAATATGCTAAAAAGGAAGGACTGACTACGAAAATTGCATCAAACGGTTTGGAAGCTGTAGAATTGTTTGCAAAATTCAAACCGGATTTGCTTCTGCTTGATGTGATGATGCCAAAGATGGATGGATTTGAAGTCTGCCGTGAAATTCGCAAGACTTCCAATGTACCCATCATCATGATTACAGCCAGAGGAGAAGATTTTGAACGCATCATGGGTCTGGATATCGGCGCCGATGATTATATCGTGAAACCGTTTTCCCCGGCGGAAGTGATGGCACGGGTGCGGGCTGTTTTACGGCGCATCAGCCATGCGGAAGGACAAAAATGTCAGGTGTTTTCCTTCGATAATCTCAATATCAATCTGGATGACTATTTGGTGCAGGTGGATCAGCAAGCGGTATCCTTAACCAAAAAGGAAATCGAAATTCTCTGGACGCTGGCGACGAGCAAAGGGAAAGTCTTCTCGCGCGATCATCTGCTCAACAGTGTGTGGGGATATGATTATTTCGGCGACAGCCGTACGGTTGACTCTCATATCAAGCGGCTGCGTGCGAAATTGGATCGTTTTGAGCATCCGCATTGGGAAATCAGTACCATTTGGGGTGTTGGATACAAGTTTGAGGAAGTAAAAAATGAAGCATAAAATCGCCCGGAAACTTACCTTTTATTTTTCCGTTGTGCTGCTTTTATTTGCGCTGATCATCGGCAGTGTTTTTACCGTCTTGTTCCGCAGTTATACCATTAACCTGCAAAAAGATGAATTGGCAGCGCGCGCGGTGACTATGGCGTCAGCTCTGGCGAAGGGCATCAGCAATCAAACTGCCGGATCCGGTTTGGGCAGCCGGCAAGGCGGCTATGGTTTTTATCTGCGGTTTTTGAATGAGATTGCCATGACGGATGCCTGGGTCGTCGATGAAGACTTGCAGCTGATCACCGGTAATCAACTGACCGGAACCACCTATCTTTATGCCGATTTGCCGCCAAATGCGGCAGCGGTAGTGAAGGAAGTTTTTTTGGGAAATACTACCTTTAGCGAAGGGTTCAGTTCACTGCTCAATACGCCAACACTGACAGTCGGAACGCCGATTCGGTCAAACGGGGAAATTATCGGCGCGCTTTTGCTGCATTCACCGGTAGAAGGAACCAATGAAGCAATCAAGCAGGGATATCAGATCATGGCAGTCAGTGTGATTGCAGCGCTCGTTTTGTCCGGATTTTTGTCGGTTATTTTGGCAGTCACTTTCAGCAAGCCTCTGCAAAAAATGAAACAAGTTGCGATGCAATTGGCTGCCGGAGATTACAGCGTAAAAACCGAAATTCGGCAACAAGATGAAATCGGTGACTTGGCTGCCTCCATTGATATCCTGAGTCAGCGCCTGGAAGACGCCAGTCACGAAAGCGAACATTTGGATCAATTACGCCGTGATTTTATCGCCAATATTTCCCACGAGCTGCGCACGCCGATTACCGTGATTCGCGGTTCTTTGGAAGCATTGTGTGACGAAGTGATTACGCAGCCGGAGCAGGTAAAGGCTTACTACTTGCAAATGCGGAAGGAAAGTCTCTTTTTGCAGCGACTGGTCAATGATTTACTGGATTTGTCTCGTTTACAAAACACGGATTTTCAAATCGATTTGCAGGAAGTTAGTTTGTGTGAAGTATTGGAAGATGCGGTTCGCAGCGCCAGGCAAATGGCGCAGGCAAAACAAATTCAGATCGAGCTGGAAATCAAATCCGAATTGTGTGTCATCCAGGGTGATTATGGACGTCTGCGGCAGATGTTCCTCATCATTCTGGATAACGCCGTCAAATTTTCACCCGTGCAGGGCAGTGTGAAGGTATTACTGCAGGATTCTGTCGTCTCCATCCGGGATCAGGGAATTGGCATTGCCGAAGAGGAGCTGCCTTATATTTTTGAACGATTTTATCAAGTTCCGTCCGAAGAAAATAAAAGCGGCACAGGTCTTGGTCTGGCAATCGCCAAGCAAATTGCGGAGCGACATGCGATCAGCTTGTTGGTTGAGAGCAAAATCGCCGTCGGCACTGAATTTCGATTTATCCTGAAGCCGCAGCAGGTTGCCTGAATCGGGTAATAATATTTGCCAAATTCCACCGATTGATGTAATATAGTGATAGGGGTTCGTTCTGGAAGGAGGTCGCTCGATTGCTCGAAACCGAAAAACTTGAGTTATTGCGGCAGCATTTTCCTGCCTGGCCGCATCTGTCGGAAACAGAACAGCAAGATATGCTGAAAAATTGCAGGCAGATAAGTTATGCAAAAGGCGCTTTTGTACATAATGCCGAAAATGAGTGTGTTGGTGTGCTGTTGATTATCAAAGGAAGGCTGCGGACTTACATGCTTTCCGAAGAGGGGAAGGAGATCACCCTCTACCGTTTGCAGCGAGGGAATATCTGCATACTGTCCGCTTCCTGTGTGCTTTCGACCATTACTTTTGATGTAGAGATCGAGGCGGAAGAAGATAGCGATGTCTTGCTGATTAGTGCGCCTTTTTTTGCCCAATTGGCGGAACATAATATTTATGTGGAGTGTTTTTCGTATAAATTGGCTACGGATCGCTTTTCTGATGTGATGTGGGCGATGCAGCAAATTCTTTTTATGAGCATGGATAAGCGGTTGGCTGTTTTTCTTTGGGATGAACTTTCCAAAACAGAAGGGGATTTGCTGCACCTTACGCACGAACAAACAGCGAAATATATGGGCAGCGCCCGTGAAGTGGTTACCCGGATGTTAAAATATTTTTCCTCGGAAGGAATTGTTGAGCTTTCGCGGGGCACCATTCGCATACTCGACCGAGAGAAGCTGCGACGGCTTACCCAGTAGGCGTGTGATCAAAAAAAGGCGGCAGATCTGTTATGATCCGCCGCGGTTTTTTACCAATTATACTTTCAACATTCTGACGATGTCTGCTTTGGGTCTGACTCCGATGGCAGTTTGCATGAGCTTGCCGTTTTTAAAAACGAGCAGAGTCGGGATACTCATGATATTGAATCTGCCCGACAGCTCTTGCTGTTCATCTACATTGACTTTTCCCACTTTGATATTGGGCATTTCCTGCCCTATTTGATCAACAATGGGGGAAACCATACGGCAGGGGCCACACCAGGAAGCCCAGAAATCGAGCAGTACCGGTTTATCGGACTTGAGGACTTCCGTTTCGAAATTTTCTTTTGTAATTGTAATGACGGCCATTGAATTCGCTCCTTTAATTTTGATATTGCTATCGGTTATGCTTTCATTATAGCACATGATCAGCGGATTTCTGTGAGTTAGTCACAAAATATTTTACTGCTTTGCCGCAAGCACCTGTCTGTAAAGGAGAGCAAAGTTGAACGGAATTCGGGCTGTCGGCGCTGAAAATCGGTGCAATGATTTAACTTGACGTTTATGAATTTTGTGTTAAGATACAGTCTATGAAAGAGGTGGAAATCCATGCAGATTATTGTGATCGGCTGTGGAAAAGTCGGGTCTTCCCTGGCTGCTCAGTTGATTCAACAAGGTCACGATGTGGTAATTCTGGAAAGCGACAGCGAACTGATGCATCTTGCTGATAATTTGAATTGTGTTAAACTGATCGGCATTCCTTTTGATCAGGATATCATGAAGCAGGCGGGGGCGGAAACAGCGGATGTGGTTTGCGCTGTATCGCAAAACGATAATGTGAATATTATGTCAGCCCAAGTAGCGAAGGAAGTTTTTGGCGTCAAGAAAATCATCACACGCGTTTACGATCCCAACTTAAAGGTCATTTGTGAACAATTCGGACTCGATACGATTTGTTCAACTGATTTGACAGTCCAAGCGTTGATTCGTGACATCGCCAATGAAACCGAGATTGTTTCCCAGAAAATTTTTAATACGAGGATTATTTATACAATTACTTCCATCGATGAATCTCTGATCGAGGAAGAAATCACCAATCTCAGCAGCGATACAGGCAAATTGATTTTTGGCATCCTGCGCGAGGGAAAAATGATTCTGGCCGCATCAGGTGTTAAAATAGCAGCCGGTGATCAGATGATTTTAGTCAATATTGAATAATTCTCCCCAACGGGAAGTGAGCAAAAGGAGTTTGTTACGATGCGGATTATTATTGTGGGCGGAGGAAAACTTGCCTACTATTTGATAAAAACCTTGCAGCCCTATCATCATCTCATTTCGGTGGTGGAACAATTAAAAGAGGTAAGCGAACGGATCGCTACCGATTTTGATGAGGTCAGTGTCTACAATGGGGATGGCACAAACCTCCGAATCATGGAAGAAAGCGGCTGCCGCAATGCGGATTTTTATATTGCCGTCACCGGCAAAGATGAGAGTAATCTGGTTGGCTGTGAAATTGCGAAAAAACATTTTCATGTGAAGACGACGGTTGCCAGAGTCAATAATCCGAAAAATTCTGAAATGTTTATCCGGATGGGTGTTGATAAAATTTACTCCAGTACCCAGATTCTCGCCGATATTATCGAACGTGAAATCGATTATGAAGGGATGCGGGTCGTATTTTCGATCGAAAAAACTCCCAAAAACATCATCGAATTCAAACTTTCACCGAAATCCGCAGCCTGCAACAGGACCTTGCGTGATTTTGCGTTTCCGAAGAACAGCACCTTGGTCTTACTGACGCGGGATAACGGTACGGTTGAAGTTCCGCAAGGTGATTTGATCATGAGGGCGGAGGATACGATTTTAATGGTTTGTGAGAAAAAGGATTATGATCAGATCTGGAAAGACATGGTTAAAAGGTAGGGATGGAATCGAATCATGGCGGTTATTAAGAAAACAAAACATAAAAATCCGCTGCGTCCGCTGCGCCGCTGGATCGGGGAAAAACCAATTCGCTTGATTATCTTTTCTTTCTTGGTTGTTATTTTAATCGGTACTTGCTTATTGATGCTTCCCATCGCTTCGCAGAATCACGTCAGCGCAGGATTCCTGCGTGCCTTGTTTGTCTCAACTTCAGCCACCTGCGTAACCGGTTTGGTCGTGGTCGATACTGCCACCTATTGGACGACTTTCGGGAAAGTAGTGATTATCTGTCTGATTCAAGTCGGCGGGCTGGGTTTGGTTACCCTGACCAGTTTCTTTTTCAGCGTACTCAAGAAAAAAGCGTCACTGAAAACCCGCATTGTGACCCAGGAGTCGATTGCAACTTCTACCTTTGCCGATGTCTTCGCGATGGTTCGCCGCATCGTTTTAATTGTTTTTTCCGTGGAGTTTTTAGGCGCGGTGATCCTGACCTGGCGTTTTTCTTATCGCTATCCTTTCCCGGAAGCATTGGGGAAAGGCGTCTTTCAGGCGATTTCCGCTTTTTGCAACGCTGGTTTTGATTTACACGGTGATTCGCTATCCGGTCCTTTCAGCAGCCTGACTGCCTGGAATAACGATCCGATTACGATTTTAACCACCAGCCTGCTGATCATCATCGGTGGACTCGGCTTTATTGTTTGGACCGACCTGATCGATTATCGGAAGACGCATAAATTAGCTTATCACAGCAAAGTTGTTTTGCGGATGACCGGCTTTTTGCTGGCGGTCGGCACCGTTTCGATTCTTGGCTTGGAATACAGCAATAGCGCGAATCTCTATTCCCTCGGATCATTGCCTGTTTGGCAGCGCCCTTTGGCTGCCTTCTTTCAATCGGTCACCGCCCGTACAGCCGGTTTTAACAGCATCGACCAGGCTTCTCTGCATGACAGTTCAAAACTAATCACCTCAATACTGATGTTTATCGGAGCTGCACCCGCCTCTACGGGCGGCGGGATCAAATGCACCACCTTTGGCGTGATCATTGCCACGATTTTTTCTGATATTCGTGGTTTTGAAGAAACACTTTTATTCCGGCATCGTATCAATCGGGAAGTGTTTACGCGGGCAATGGCGATCATGGGTTTGGCGCTTTGTATCGTGCTTGTCGCCACCATGGCGATTTGTATCATCGAAACAGAGGCTTTGGATCGGAAAACCTTTGATTTGAATGATGTACTTTTAGAAGCAGTTTCGGCATTCGGCACCGTTGGCTTAACCTCTGTCGGTACATCGAATTTACATCCGGCAAGTTGGGCGGTTCTGATCCCTTGTATGTTCCTGGGACGCGTCGGCCCGGCTTCCTTTGCCATCAGTTTATCCATGAAGCGCAGCAAACGCGAACTGATTTATCCGGAAGGCAGAACGTTGGTCGGTTAAGCGCGGCCGATTAAGCGCGAACCGGTGAAACGCCGGGCTTCCGCACAAAAGGAACTGTAGCAATTTTTCGTTTTGCTACAGCTCCTCGCTTTGTTTTCTCCCATCTTCGTGCTATAATAAGATATCTTCAAAAATAGTCTGGGAGGTGGAATCGGTTCATGAATGTAGAATTTTTAGGTGCGGCGATGTCTGTGACAGGATCTTGCTATTTGGTTACCGTCGGTCATTATAAATTTCTCTTGGACTGCGGTCAATTTCAAGGCAGTGAAAGCTTGGAAAAGCTGAATTTTGAACCGTTTCGCTTTCAGCCGGCCGAACTTGACTTTATGATTTTAAGCCATGCTCATATTGATCACAGCGGCAGAATTCCGCTGCTGACCAAACGCGGTTTCCATGGTAAAATTTATTGTACGGAAGCGACCGCTGATTTAGCCGATATTATGCTGAGAGACAGCGGCGGTATTCATGAACAGGAAGCGGAATGGGCCAATAAAAAGGCGCTGCGCACCGGGGAAGCACTGGTACAGCCGCTTTTCACGGTCAACGATGCCGTGGCTTCACTGAAGTATTTCAATCCGCTGCCTTACGATCAGATAATTGAGGTCAATGCAGAGATCAGTTTCCGGCTGCGTGACGCGGGTCATATTTTGGGTTCGACGATTATTGAGTTATGGCTCAGAGAAGGCGGCAAGAGCAAGAAATTAGTTTTTTCAGGCGATCTCGGCCAGAAGAATAAACCGATTCTCAAAGATCCGGCCGTCATAGAAGAAGCCGATTATCTCATCCTGGAAACGACCTATGGCGACCGCGTGCATGAGCCGATGAAGAACAGCCTGGAGCAATTCAAACAAGTCATCTTAAAGACCATCCGGCGCGGCGGCACGGTGGTCATACCATCCTTTGCGGTGGGGAGAACCCAGGAATTGATTTATGAACTGAATCTGTTTTATGAACAGGATGCCGAGTTCAAACAGGTGATGGAAAACATCATGGTCTATGTCGACAGTCCCATGGCAACCAGCGCCACGGAAATTTTCCGCAGAAACGCGGATGTCTTTGACGACGAAACCAAGGCCATGATCCGGAAAGGCGATCAACCGCTGGATTTTAAAAATTTAAAATTCAGTAAATCCAGTGAAGAATCCAAAAAATTGAATGATATCGCAGAACCAAAAATTATTATTTCCAGCAGCGGCATGTGTAATGCCGGCAGGATCAAACACCATTTGAAACATAATTTATGGAATCCAAAAACAAGCGTGATTTTTGTCGGCTATCAAGCTCCGGGGACACTGGGCAGATCCATCGTCAGCGGAGCCAGGGATGTGCATATTTTCGGCGAAAAGATCCATGTCGGTGCGGAAATTTATTGTTTTGATAATTTCTCCGGTCATATCGACAGAGACGGTCTGCTGCAATGGCTGCAGGGATTTAAAAAAATGCCCCACAAGACGTTTTTAGTGCATGGAGAAGCGGGAGCCAAGCAAGCATTCGCCGACTGGATCAAACAGAAACTGGGCTACGAATGCACGGTGATTGCTCAGGTAGCGGAGTATGATCTGATTGCGGATGTTAAAATAGAACTGGCGCAGCCGGAATGGGAAGCCTCCCGGCGCGGGCAAGTGTCTGCGGTCAATGCGAAATTGAGCGGAGCCCGTCAGGGATTGGATACCGCCTTAAAGCAGCTGCAACGCGGCAGCAAGGAAGAAATTCCGATCGATCGGCTGGATGAAATAACGAAAGCCCTGATTGATCTGCAGGATGCAACGGCCAGACTGCAAAAATTGATCGAAAAGAAAGCCTGTGTCAAGCGGGCCCGGAGAAGCCTCAGGATGAAACTGCACCGAAAACACTTTTCCATTTTTATAATTTAATCCCTCAATACTGCCGTCATTCATGCTGATAAAGCGGATGTCGGCTACTGAAGGATTGATTGTGTCGCCATTCACCACAAACCCGTGGTTCTGGGAAGTAATGTACACCCTGTTTGCAAACAGATCTTTCACCGGGTGATTAATTCCTCTATGGCCATATTTTAATTTATAGGTGTCGAAGCCCTGT
>JAJFTT010000018.1 GCA_021372785.1 Negativicutes bacterium
GAACAGCCCATTCAGCCTTTCAGAAAATAAACAGCCGGTTCGGATGATCAAAATAGAGAAAGCAAAACAGGTCCCGAAGAGCACAAATCTTCGGGGCCTGTCTTGCTGATAAGAGCGACACGTACGGGCACCCCAGAGGGAGGGGACTGTTTTATTCGTTGACTTTATGGCCGCTGAGCGTGCCAAGATTACTGAAACCGCTCTCGCCTGCTACGGTAATACTGCAGTTGTTGATCAGGATGCCGCTGCTGCTGTTGAGGAAAGTGCCGCCGCTGATCCGCAGAAAGAAACCGTCAAGGATCATGGTAGCTTCATTATTAAAGGTGCCGCCGATCACATCCAATAGGCCGCCATGGGTATTGACATTACCGGCTTTGAGAAAGATCGAACCGCGGTTGATCACTTCGCCGCTGAAGAGACGCAGCTGACCGCCAATGGGACCGTTGTCACTGAGATCCGGCAGTGAACTGGCCGCCAGATTGATGGCGCCGTTGTTGATCAGTTTGCCGTTGTTCTGCAGCGCCAACACGGAATAGTTGATGAAATCCGGGCGGATGCTGTCGGCGCCCAGGATGTTCAGCGTGCCGTTGTTGGTGAGTGTGCTTTCCACATAAAGATCGTTGCCGCGGTTGACGGTAACGGTTACCCCGGCCGGAATGGTGAGTTCGCCGCTGATGATCACAGGAGTGCCGATGGAATCGACGGTGATCAGGTTGTAGCTGCCGGAGGCCAGCGCCGTTTTCAGGGTGTCATACGAGGAAACGGAAATGCTGGTAGGAGCCGCTTCGGCCAGCATGGCAATGGCATTGGCGTAGGTATCGTTCGTGAAAATGTTATCGGCAATCAGCTTTTTGGCCAGGTTCAAGCTGCCGGTCTTTAAATCTGCCTGCAGAGCCGCCCAGGAAATCAGAGTGACATCCGAGCGCAAGAAGTTTGTTGTATCCACACCGCTGGGCAAGATGCCCACCGCGGCAGCCAGCAGATTCGGCTCGTTCCAGACAAAATCGCCTTCCGTATCGCTGTAGTTGAGAGCGCGCAGCATAAAGGTGAGATACATATCGGCATCGGCATTGCCCTTGCCAAATTCCGTGGCGGAAATGCCCATGGTCAGACCCTTGCTGTAAGCGTAACCAACATAATGGTCGGCCCAGGCTTCCACATCGCTAAAGGGATGTGTCCAGGTTCCGTTGAGCGCTTCCGTTTCTTTCCCCAGCGTGCGGATCAGCATAATCATGGCTTCGGTGCGGGTGGGCGCTCGGTTCAGAGCAAAATCGGTATCCGATACCCCCTGAAATAAGCCGAGGGTTTTCAGCGCCTGCGCTTTGGTTTCGGCTTCCGCGCTGTTGGCGGCATAGACCGGTGTCAGCAGACACATGCTCAAAGCCAGCACAAAAAGAAAGCTGATGAGACTCTTTGCTGTGATTTTCATTGTTTGTTTCCCTTGCCTTTCCTGATATTTCGTTTGCAACAGCTCTATTTTACAAAAAAAGGGAAAACAAAAGGTGAGCTGCCAGCCCACATTTTGAGAAAATTTGCTTTTTTTATTCTGCTTTTACCGCAAAGAGGCGGTCGGCATTAGCCAGGAGAACGGCAGTCTCGCCTTTGCTGATGTCTTCCGGACGGCCGACACCGCTGAGCATGCCATTCGTTTCGGCAAATTGCAGGGCAACCCGCACGCCGGGGTAAACGCCGTTGTCGTCTTTGAGGCTGGTGTAGTCGGTTACCTTTTCCGGCCAATAGATTTTCACCGCAACATAGGCCATCACATCGCGCGGTAAATATTGCTCGTCGCCCATACCCCAGGGCAGGAAATTGTGCTCACTCTCGTGCGGCAAGCCTGCTTCCGGCAGGGCGTAGACATAGTCGCGGTCGTAACCGTAAAGTTCGGTTAAGATGGTTTTTACAAAGCCAATGTCGGCGTAGGCAGCGGGATCATCAAACAGCTTGGTGTTGAATTTTTGGCGCAGGTAGGTGATCGCATCAGTCACGCGTTCTGCATCGGTGGCGACGGTGGGGATGTTTCCCTCGGCAAAGGGATTGTAGGTGGCGGCGCGATACCAGCGTAAGCCAGCCCAAACAGAGAGCGCAACAGCTGCCAGCAGGCAGACGCTCAGCAGGATTTTACGCCGCAGCTGCGCTGCTGGGTTTGCTTCTTGCAGCGCTTTTTTCAGCGCCGCTGCGTTGCGGAAGCGTTCCTGCGGCGCAAAGGCGGTGCATTTGTTAATGATTTTAGCCAGCGGCGGGTAGATGGCGTGCTTGTTGTTGGCTTTTTCGCTGCCGGTAAAGAGAAAACGCAGCAGGATGCCGAAGGAATAGATATCGGCGCGGCCATCCGTCTGCGAAAAGCCGTATTGCTCTGGCGGGGCATATTCGCGGGTGCCGAAGTATTGCGTATCTGTTTCGGCTTGGCGGTGATAGACGCGGGCAATGTCAAAGTCAATCAGCACAAGGCTGCCATCCGGGCGGATGATGATGTTTTGCGGTTTGATATCGCGGTGAATCACGGGGTTTTCCTGGCCGTGCAGGTAGATCAGGATATCGCAGAGCTGCAGACAGAGCGCCAGTTTGCCGGCCTGATCGGGCGCTTGTTCCGCCAAATAGCGGTCGAGCGGTTTGCCTTCGATATATTCACGGATAATGCAGACTCCATTGTCGTTCTCGAATTCATCCGTAAAAGCCGGCAGACCACTGTGATGCAGCCCTTTCAGGATGCTGCTCTCATGCACCAGGGAGTAGAGCTGCTTGTCGTAAAATTTCGCCACATAGAGCCTGCCGGTTTGCTTTTGCCGCACCAGAAAGGTTTCGGTACCGCGGCCGTTGGCCAAACACTCCAGCTGATCGTATTGCTCTAAAAACGCAGTGGGATAGGCTGTTTGATCGAGAGAATTGAGAATTTCATTCACCGCCGTTTGCAGATTGTTCATTTGCTTTCACCGCTTTCAATCAGAGGCAATTCCATTTCGTGGAGGATTTCGTGTAAGATGCAGCTGGCGGGTTGTTCATACCGCTGAGGGAGTGATCATTTGCTTTCGCTGCTTCCAATCAGAGGCAATTCCATTTCGTGTAGGATTTCGTGGAAGATGCAGCTGGCGGGTTGTTCACACCGCTAGGGGAGTGATCATTTGCTTTCACCGCTTCCAATCAGGGGCAATTCCATTTCGTGTAGGATGCTTTGGGTTTCCACAATGGTCATGCCATGATGCAGGCAGTAAAGGATGGCGGCATCGCGTTTGATGCGTGGATAAAGCAGGCTCATTCCGGCGCAGCGCAGTAATTCCTGTGCTGTTTCCACATTGGCGGCAAAGCCAAAGGCCAGCTGCAGCACAGTATCACGGGAGGGGTTGCGTGTGCCTTTAAAGAGCTGATGACCAAAGGAGCGCTCGATGTTCGCACGTTTGATGATGCGCTCCGGCACCAAGCCTTGCTCGTGGCAGAGCGATGTGATTTTATCGCTAAAGGCAGGCAGCTGCATTTCGCCGGCATTTTTTTTCATGAATTGCTCCAGGTTCGAGGTTTTAAGCAAACGCTTAAAAAGCATGCTGGTTTTACCTTGATTTGCCGATTCGCTCATGCTGCTCACTTCTTTCTTTGCCTTTGGCGTTGCTGCGCGGGGTAGGGTGACGGAGGATGGGGACGAAGGGGGGAGTGGAGGACGGAGATGGAGGACGGAGGACGGGGATGGAGGACGGAGGACGGAGATGGAGGACGGGGGACGGAGATGGAGGACGGGGTACGGGGAGGTAACGGTGTAAATGTTTGGGACGGGATGTATGTTTGGGACGGGATGGAACGGGGTTACGCGGAATGGTCAAGACCATTCCCTACCCTGCACAATGTTCATAACAGGTCTGCAATGGAATATAAAATCGCAAAGGCACATTGGGACAAAACGCTAAATTAAATTGGGTAAAACGATGAAAATCCAGCGGCAAACCGCTAAAACACATTGGGGAAAACAACAAAACATTGGGAAAAACGATGAAAATCCATCGGCAAAACGATAAAAAACATTGGGGGAAATGTAGGGAACGGTCTTGACCGTTCCGCAACGTCCTCAGGTATCTATACATATCAAGAAACACATTGCATGGTTACGCGGAAAGTCAAGTCCATTCCCTACCCTGCACAATGTTTATAACAGGTCTGCAATGTGATATAAAAACGCTAAAGCACGTTTGACAAAACGCGAAATTACATTGGGGAAAACAATAAAACGCTAAATAAAATTGGGTAAAACAACAAAACACTGGGGAAAATGATAAAAATCCATCGGCAAACCGCTAAAGCACATTGGGGAAATGTAGGGAACGGTCTTGACCGTTCCGCAACGTCCTCAGGTATCTATACATATCAAGAAAAACATTGCATAGTTACGTGGAATGGTCAAGACCATTCCCTACCCTGCACAATGTTTATAACAAATCTGCAATGGTATAATGGTATATATGAAACGGCAAAACACGTTACTTTGGTGTTCCACATCACTATTCATCGAGGGGAATAATGCTCGTCGTCTTCCCACTTCAATGGATTTTCATCGATATACTGCCAAACGCTTAAATATCCTTTTTCATCGCGGATGATATGATCATAAAACGATTTTTGCCAAATATTCGCCTTCGGATTTGTTTCGTGAATCCGTTTGGAAACACCGGCTTTATACAAACCAACGATGGTAGACAAATTGGGAAACGACTTTGATTGTTCCACTGCATCGTTGCATCCGATGATCACAATTGCATGCACATGGTTTGGCATAATGATATACTTATCAATTTGCACGCTTTCAAAATGCGCCGAAATTTCCAGCATTTCCGCTTCGGCAATTTTACCATATTCGTTGAGCGCGTTAATCCCGCCGAATAAATGCGCTTTTTTGTGTGTGCATAGAGTAATATGGTAATAGTTTTGATTCGAATAATCATAATCCGGCAAACGTGGCAGTTTTCGATTTGGCAAATCCATACAGCAAAACCTCCGATTCGAAACGGAAAAACGTGGGAGCGGGGCGAGGATATTGTAAAACAAGACTGCGGGATGAGGAACGGGGAACGAGGTACGCGGAACGGTCAAGACCGTTCCCTACCTTGCACATTGTTTATAACAGGTCTGCAGTGGTATAGTTGCAGGTTATATGGGGACGGGGTACGGGGTTACGCGGAACGGTCAAGACCGTTCCCTACCTTGTGCAATGTTCATATCAGATCTGCAGTAGTATATTTGCAGCATATTGTTTATAACAGATCTGCAGTGGTATAGTTGCAGGTTGCATGGGGACGGGGAACGGGGTACGGGGTACGCGGAACGGTCAAGACCGTTCCCTACCTTGCACAATGTTTATAACAGGTCTGCAGTGGTATAGTTGTAGAATAATGTTTGTAACAGGTCTGCTATGGTATAGTTGCAGGTTATATAGGAACGAGGAACGAGAAACGGGAAACAAGGTGCGGGGAATGGGGTGTGGGGTTACACGAATTAAAAAAGCCCGTCTGAATTGTAGTAATTCAGACGGGCTTTCTGATGGTGGAGGTAAGCGGGATCGAACCGCTGACCTCTTGAATGCCATTCAAGCGCTCTCCCAGCTGAGCTATACCCCCATGTTTATGCAGTTTTGCGGCAACAGTGAGTATTTTAACTTAGAAGCAAAGGTTTGTCAAGGGGTTTATGGCAGGAATTTCGCTCTGCCGGTAAAAATTCGCCTATAAAAAGAGACAAGGTCCGCTGAAGCTGCCTCTTTTTTGTTGCTTCTTGCCTAATTTAGCTGAGCCGGCGTATAACCCGCTTTGTTCAGCTGAGCCGGCATCATGCCGCTGCTGAAATATTCCGCTTCCGAGCCGGCTGTTTCGTATTCCGGCGCCAGACCGATTGCATCCGGTTTATTTTCTACAGCGACAATCAGCGCGCTCAGGTTCTTCTGCGCAATGGGATAACGAAAGCCCTGATGATACCAGTCGAGCGGGCAGACGCCTAAGCTTTCGGCATCCGGCAGATCGTTGACCGCCCAGTTGCTGACGGTGGCGACCGGCTTTCTCCGCAGCGGTTACCGTGCCGCCAAAGGCGGCGAAATGCAGTGTCATTTCCAGTGACAAGAGCAGAATTCCCCGGTTCCCATGCCATAATTGTTTCATAGGGTTCTTTGCCTTCTTTCGGGATTGGCATCGGTATCCGGGTTAACCGCGCAAGGAGCGAAGCGCTTCGGCATAGTCGGCGGCGCCAAAGACAGCGGAGCCGGCCACCAGCACATCGGCGCCGGCCCGGATAATTTGCGCCGCATTCTGCGCGTTGATGCCGCCATCCACCTGGATCAGGGCATGCGCGCCGCAGGCGTTGATTTTCTGCCGCAGCGCCGTGATTTTTGCCAGTGTGGCAGGGATAAATTGCTGACCGCCAAAGCCGGGATCGACCGACATCAGCAAAACAAGATCGAGTTCGGGCAGCAGATAATCGAGCACGTCAAGCGGCGTATGCGGGTTGAGGGCAAGGCCTGCCTCGAGACCGAGCTCTTTGATTTTGGCGATGGCGCGGTGCAAATGCGGCGTGGCTTCCGCATGAATGACCAAAAGATCGGCGCCGGCAGCGGCAAATTGCTCGATAAACCGTTCCGGCTGGATGATCATCAGATGCACATCCAAAGGGATGTTGACGCGTCCCTTCAGCGCCTGCACAATGGGCAGACCGATGGAGAGGTTCGGCACAAATTGTCCGTCCATCACATCCAGATGAATCCAATCGGCGCCGGCGGCGCTAACCGCCTGCACTTCGGCCAGAAGGCAGCCAAAATCGGCCGAGAGGATGGATGGTGAGATCCTGGTCATGAATAAAGCCCTCTTTCTCTGTCTTTCATTTCCGTCAGGAACTTCAGGTAGGCCGCATAGCGAGCCGCGGCGATTTTGCCTTCGGCCAGGAGCTGTTTGACGGCGCAGTCCGGTTCTTTGTCGTGCACGCAGGAGATAAAGCGGCACTGACCCAGGGCCGGGCGCATTTCCGGAAAATAGTCAGCCAAAAGGCGCGGTTCCACCAAAGGCAGATCGAGGTGATAAAACCCCGGCGTATCGGCAATTAAACCGTCTTCCGGGCGGCCGTAGAGCTCCGCGTGCCGGGTGGTGTGCTTGCCGCGCTGTGATTTTTGGCTGATTGCACCGGTTTCCAATTTCCAGTTGGGATAGAGGCAATTGAGTAAGCTCGATTTTCCCACACCGGAAGGGCCGGCAAAGACGGATATCTTGCCCTGCAGCAGCCGACGCAGTTCCGCTATGCCAATCTGCTGCAGGGCGGAGGTTTGCAGGATGGTGTAACCAGCCAGAGCATAGTCGGCCATCATGCGATCAACCTCTTCCCTGTCGCTGAGATCGCTTTTTTGCAGCACAATAATTGGCACGATGTGATGAATTTCCGCCTGCAGCAGCATTTTATCCAACAGCTCCCGCTGCAGCGCCGGCTGGCTGTAGGCAAAGACCAGGATCAGCTGATCGACATTGGCTAAACTGGGACGATCCAGCTCATTGCGGCGCGGCAGCACTTTTTCGATCATCGACTTGCCGCCTTCCGTTTGGATTTCCACCAGATCGCCAATTAAGATGCCCTGTTCTTTGTGTTTGCCGCGGCTGCTGCCGCGATAACGGTTGCCCTGCCGGTCCAGCATTTGATATAATCCGCCCACGCGTTTGATTACAACGGCTTCTGTCACTGCTTACACCTCATCAGTATTTCTTGGTTGATTCCAATACGCCGTTACGGTAAATTTCAATGGTGGCCGGCGCCACAATGGGAATATCCAGCACCAGCGGCGCGTCGCCTTTATGATGCGTTTTTTCATAGACGGTGCGCACCGGCGAAGAGATGCTGCTGTCGCGCACCACGATGCTGATCTTGCTGACGTTGAAATCGTCAAAGGTGATGGTGATGTGCGCCTGGGTGGCGCCCAGATTTTCCACCACATTCACCGCGCTGCCGGCCGCCACTTCCAGCTGCGGCGCCGGTTCCTGAGAAACGATGGTTTTGGCGGCCTGGGTTTCATCAACGGTCGATCCGGTGACGCCCAGTTTTAAGCCGGCTGCCGTCAGGGCTGCCATTGCCTGCTCCAGCGTCATGCCGCGCAGATCGGGGACTTTGACCTTCTCCGGTCCGGAAGAAACCGTTAGGGTGACCGAACTGCCGGTCGGCACCCGTTTGAACGATTCCGGTTCCTGTTTGATGACTTTACCGGATTCCACCGTGCTGCTGCTTTCCGTTTTGATCACCACATTGAACAGTTCATTGCTCAGGGCAATGCTGGCTTCGCGTTCGGTTTTGCCGGTGACCAGCGGGACCTGACGCAACTCCGGCCCTTTGCTGACGATCAGATAAATGGAGCGCGAGCGTTTGACTTCGGTATCGCCGGAGGGTGTCTGATGCAGTATCACATCCTCTTTTACTTCCTGGTCGTAACGCCTCTCCATGATTTCGTAGGAGAGCCCGGCGGCGTCAAAGAGCTTCTCGGCTTCTGTGATGGTTTTGCCGACCACCGAGGGCACCAGCACAATGGTGTTGTCGCGGCTGCTCTGCCACCAGCTGTTGAACAGCAGAATACCGCCGGAAAAGAAGATGAGGGCGGCCAGCAGCTGAATCAAGAGGCGCATGCGGCGTTTTTTTCTGCGCACCGCCTCCGCTTTCTCCAGGGAGGTCGGGCTGCGCCTGGGCCGCTTGGCGACGGGCTGCAAACCGCTCTTTTGAACGCTTTCCAAATCCGCCAATAAGTCGCCGGCGCTTTTGTAACGATCGCGCGTGTCTTTTTCCAGGAGCTTCATCACAATGTCTTCCAACTGCGGCGGGATATCGGGGCAAAAGTCTTCCAGCGGCGGGACCGCTTCGCGCACATGCTTTAAAGCCAGTTCAATCGGGGTGTCGCCGATGAACGGCACCCGTCCGGCCAGCATTTCGTATAACACGATGCCGACCGAATAGAGGTCCGATTGCTCGTTGACCGGTTTGCCCTGCGCCTGTTCCGGTGAGAAATAATGCACCGAGCCGATGATGGCGCGGGTATTGGTCAGCGTGGAAGTGGAGACGGTGAGGGCGATGCCAAAATCGGTCAGTTTGATTGTGTCGTTTTTGTCCACCAGAATATTATGCGGTTTGATGTCGCGGTGAATAACTTTATTGGCGTGGGCATGCTGCAGGGCTCTGGCAATCTGACAGGCATAGCTGACGACTTGTTCGTAACTGAGGCTGCCGCTGCCGATCAGCTTATCCAGGGTGACGCCTTCCACCAGTTCCATCACAATATAATAAGGCGGAGTTTCCACCTGCACGTCGTAGGTCGCCACCAGATTGGGATGATTGAGGCGCTGCAGCGATTCGGCTTCCCGGCGAAAACGGCGCAGAAAATCTTCATCGGAATCGAATTCTTCCCGCAGTACCTTGATGGCCACCAAGCGGTTTTCTTTTAAGTCTCTGGCTTTGTAGACATGCGACATGCCGCCGCTGCCCACCAGTTCGAGAATTTCATAGCGCCCCTGCAATATTTTTTCCATCATTGTTGCTCACCTCTCGTTTCAGAGAGATAGAGGGCCGTGATGGCGGAAATATTATCAAAACCGCCGCGTTCGTTGGCAAGCCCGATCAATTCATTGGCGGTGACGCCGGGGTCTTTCATCTTTTTTAAGGCGGTTTGCAGCTCGTTGTCTGTCACCAGCGTGTAGAGACCGTCGCTGCAGATCAGCAGGCGCGAGCGGGGCGTCAGTTCCAGCACTTTGGTTTCCGCCAGCAACTTGCCGGCATAGCCCAAAGACTGGGTGAGGATGTTGCGGTTGGGATGGGTTCTGGCTTCTTCCGGAGAAATCTGGCCGGAGCGCAGCAATTCGGCCGCCCAGGAATGGTCGGAGGAGATTTGGTGCAGCTTGTCTTCATCATAATGGTAGAACCTGCTGTCGCCGATATGAAGCATGTATAAAAACTGATTGATTTCCACGACGGCGGTCAGTGTGGTTCCCATCGCCGTATAGCGCGGATCTTCTTTGGCCGCCAGCAAAATGGCTTCGTTGATTTCGGCCGCCATCTGCTTGAGCAGCTTGGGCCAGAGGGAAATTGCATCCTCCGCCGGCCAGAGCAGTTCCGGGTTGCGCAAAAACCGCAGAGAAGTTTCAATGGCTATTTTGCTGGCGGTATCGCCGCCCAAATAGCCGCCGATGCCATCGGCAACGGCCAGAAAATGAATCGCTTTTGCATCATCGCGTTGCAAACGCCCGGCAAAAAGAGTATCCTGATTCATCGCACGTACTTTTCCGGTGTGAGTGGCAACACCATAATGTAATTGCTTCATTTTCTGTTTCCCTTCCGTATTTGGTGCTGCCCGCGCAGTTGTCCGCAGGCGGCCAGGATATCGGAACCCATTTCCCGGCGCAGAGTGACTTCAATGCCCATTTGTTTCAGGAGATCGGCAAAGGCTTGCGTGTTGTCCGGTTTGGAGCGGTATAAATTGCTTTCCGGCACCGTATTCAGCGGAATCAGGTTGACATGGCAGAGCATGTTGCGCATTTTTTGCACCAGTTCGCGGGCATGTTCCGGTTTGTCGTTGACCGAATCGATCAGGTTATACTCAAACGTGATGCGGCGCTTGGTGGTGTCGCTGTAGACTTTGCAGGCGGCCAGCAATTCATCCAGGGGGTAATGTTTGGCAATTGGCATCAGATACTGGCGGATGGTGTCATTGGGCGCATGCAGAGAAATGGAAAGGTTGATCGGCAGGTCTTCCCGCATCAGACGCTCAATCTGCGGCGTCAGACCGCAGGTCGAGACGGTGATATGCCGGTAACCAATGCCCAGGCCCCATTTGGCGTTGGCAATCTGCAGGAAGCGCAGGACCTGATCGTAATTGTCCAGCGGTTCGCCCATTCCCATCAGTACCAGATGACTGATGCGCTCGCCGCCGTCGAGATTGCGCAGGACCAGCACCTGGCCCAGCATTTCGCCGGCGGTTAAATTGCGGCGAAACCCGTTCAGACCGGTGGCGCAAAAACGGCAATTCATTTTACAGCCGGCCTGCGTGGAGACGCAGACGGAATTGCCATAGTTATATTTCATAATTACGCTTTCGATCATCTCATGATCCCCAAGCGTCAGCAGCGCTTTTTTGACGGGGTCCTGTTTCGATTCGTAATATTCTTCCACAGCCGGCATACCGATTTCGCTGACTTCGGCTAATTTTTCGCGGAAGCTCAAAGAAAAATCGGTCATTTCGGCAAAATCAGCCGCGCCTTTGCCATAAATCCAGCTGCATAATTGACGGGCGCGAAAAGGCTTCTCCCCTATTTGCTGCATGGCGGTTTCCATTTCGGGTAACGTCATCCCCAACCAATGAATTTTTTGTTCACTCTGCATTACAATACCTACTCCTTCAATATCTTACATTTTCTGGTGTGAGAGGATTTCCTCTCCCGGAGGGGTCATTTCAGGTCGTGGAGCGCATAGGGTCATTTTTCTTGCCGAGCATGGCCAGAAAGAAACCATCGCCATCAAAATAGTGCGGCAAGATGGTAAAATAACCGGCATTTTCATATCTTTGCTGCGGTCCGCAGATGGAAAACGGAATCAGCTCGGCGGTTGGTTCCATTGCCAAGAACCACTGAATATTCTTTTCGTTCTCTTCCTGTTCCAAAGAACAGGTGCTGTAGACGAGACGTCCGCCCGGTTTCAGACAGGCGTAGGCATTTTGCAGCAAAGCGCGCTGTAACTCCACCAGCGAAGCCAGCTGTTCGTAGGTTTTGCTCCAGCGGGCATCCACCTTGCGGCGCAAGACGCCGGTGCCGGAGCAGGGGGCGTCCACCAGAATTTTATCAAAATAAGCTGTCTGCGCCAGCCTTTTCGTGCCGTCGTGCACCTTCGCCTCGATGATCGTGGCGCCGGTGCGCCTGGCGGTGGCCGCAATTAAGCCAACACGCTGCTCGTATAAATCGCAGGCGACAATTTCACCCTGATTCTGCATCAGCGCGGCTAGATGGGTTGTTTTGCCGCCGGGCGCCGCGCAGTAATCCAAGACGCGCTCGCCTGGTTTTGGCGCCAGGGTTTGAGCAATCAGCATGGCGCCGATGTCTTGTATCACCAGATGACCGTTTTCAATTTCACCCATCAGCTCGCTGACCGGCGCGTTGATTTGGCAGGCCTGCGGCACCGTTTCGTTAAAAATCGCTGCGATACCCCGGGCGGCAAACCACTGCTGCATGGTTTCAACCGGGCAGCCGAGGGTATTGACACGGGCAAACAGGTTGGGTGTCTGGTTGTTGGCAGCCAGCAAGGCCTTCGTTTCCTCTTCGCCGAAGCGTTTCAGCCAACGCTGAACCAGCCAGAGCGGATGCGAATAGGTGATGGCGAGCCAGCCGGCTTTGCCTTTTTTGGATTTGACCGTCCAATCGGTTTGGGCTGCCGCTTTGTGCAGAATGGCATTGACCATCCCGGCGGCATAGGGTGTTTCCTGCTTGACCAGTTCCACCGTCTGATCAACGATGGCGTAGGCTGGGATACGGTCCATATAATGAATCTGATATAAACCAAGGCGCAGGGAAACCAGCACAGAGAGATCCAATTGCGCTAACGGCCGTGTGCACCATTTCTGCAAAAAGAAATCCAGCCAGGCTTGCCGTTTGACACAGCCGTAAACCAGTTCGGTATAGAGTCCCCGATCGGCCGGGATCAGCTGCCCGCTGTTCAAAACGGACGCCGTTTCCAGATTGGCATAGGACCCCTGTGCGATTTTCAGGCAGGACTGCAGGGCAGCCTGTCTGGCACTGAGGGTTTGAGTCGTTTGCAAATGTTTTCCTCTTTTCTCACCGCTGAAGCGGCGGCATGCCGCTCTGCGCACTCTCTTGCTTTAGCTTAGTAATTCGCCTTTCGTTACTTTATTCCCTCTGATAAAGGCAGCTGCTGCCATTTTGTTTTTTCCGGCCGGCTGGATCTCGGTCAGGCGCAGCCTGCCGCTGCCGCATTGCACCAGCAAACCCTGCCAATCCGCCTGCAGAATTTCGCCGGGCTGAGCCGCTGCGGGTTGATTAGCATCCGGCTGATCTGCGCCCGTTTCGGCTGCCAGGCTGCTCTGCCAGAGCTTCAGATTTTTGCCGCGAAAAAGGCAAAAGGCGCCCGGCTCGGGATTTAAGCCGCGGATGCGGTTATAGATTTGCTGCGCACTCTGCTGCCAATTGACTTTTTGGTCTGCCGCAGTGATGGCGGCGGCATAAGTGACTTTGCTTTCATCCTGGGGATGCGCCGTGATGGTGTTGTTTTCATAGCGGTCCAGGGTTTCCAGCAGCAGATTGGCGCCAATTTGCGCCAATTTCTCGTAGAGACTGCCGACGGTATCGCTCGCTTCAATGACGCAGCTTTGCTGCAGCAGCACATCGCCGGCGTCCAGCGCATGCGTCATCAGCATGGTGCTGACGCCGGTAACCCGTTCGCCGTTGAGAATGGCACGATGTATGGGCGCGCTGCCCCGATAAGCCGGCAGCAGCGAAGCATGCAGATTGATGGCGGCCACCCGGGCATGTTGCAGAATCCGATCCGGCAGCAGCTGGCCAAAGGCGGCGGTAATGATGTAATCGGCTTCGCAGACCAGAATTGGCGCCTGGACTTGAGCGGAACGCAATTTTTCCGGTTGGTAGATGGTTTCAATGCCTAGCTGCTGCGCCGTTTGTTTGACGGCGGATGAACCAAGATGCATGCCGCGCCCTTTGGGGCGGTCGGGCTGGGTAACAACCATCACCACCTGATAAGCGGATTGCGCCAGTGTTTTCAATACGGTTGCCGAAAAATCCGGTGTGCCCATAAAGATTACACGTTTATTACTCATTTTGCGATCCCTTTGCGGCAATCGGCGGATCGGCTTGCGGCACGCTCACCGATTCGGCCGAAGCCTCGACATGAGGCTCGGTGAAACGAATCACTTTGTCGATAAAGACCTCACCGATCAGATGATCCATCTCATGCTGCAGAATGACTGCCAGCCGGCCTTCGGCGTCGATGGTGTATTCTTCGCCCGCACGGTTGAGCGCTTTCACAGTAACCTTGGCAAAGCGTTTGACCTCACCCCAGACACCCGGGAAGCTCAGGCAGCCCTCTTCGGTGATGATTTCGCCTTCGGCAGAAAGCAGGACCGGATTGATCAGTTCATAAACTTTTTCTTCGTGTTCGATGACGATCACCTGTTTGGAAATGCCGACCTGAGGCGCTGCCAGACCAACGCCGTAATATTTATGCATCGTATCCAGCATATCATCCAGCAAACGGATGGTGCCGGCGGTTATTTCCTTGATCGGCAGAGCCGGTTTTCTTAAAATGCTGGCGTCCCGGTATCTCATAAAACGAATTGCCATGGGGAATCTCTCCTTTTTATCTATAAAATAGTTAAGCTGAGAATGAATAGGCGAAGTATGTGGACGGAGTGTGTGGGCGAAGTATGTGGGCGAAGTATGTGGGCGGAGAATAATGGAACGGTCTTGATCGGTCCGCACGGTTTACGTATGGGTAAATCAACACCGCAATAATGATGGGGTTACACTGGAACATTAATATTTTCAGTACCAAGCGATGGAATAATGATAGCATACATAATCATAGGATGGCACAAATGTAGGGAACGGTCTTGACCGTTCCGAAAGGTTAACGGATGGTGAAATCTGCAAAGCAAAATGATTGGACGGCGTCGGAACGGAGAACGCGGAACGGTCAAGACCGTTCCCTACAATTTATGCATCGTGGAATCAGCAACGCTAAATGATTGGACGACGCCGCAAAATGATGGGGTCACGCCGGGACATCAGTTGTTTTCAGTACCAAGCGATGGAATAATGATAGCATACCTAATCGTAGGATAGCCC
>JAJFTT010000019.1 GCA_021372785.1 Negativicutes bacterium
TAATTCGCCGGTGCAGCCGTTAACGTGCGCGCCAGGTTAGTGCCGGCTGCCATCGCCGTCCCCTTGCTTAAACCGATTTCAACTTCGGCAGCATTCCCGGGTCTGGTGATGACCGACACTTCGTCCAGCTTGAGTTCTGTCTTTTCGCTTTTAAATCCGTTGTAAATGTAAGCAGTCAGAATTACACCTTCCGCTATTGCTTGTGCGGCTATTTTGGCGCACAATTGACCTTCGCCAAAAAGCGACATCGCCGCCGTCACAACATTGTTCTGTAAAGCAACTTTTATTGCCGAACCTGCGATACCGCGCACTTTCTCCATATCGATTTCATTTTGTTTCCCCATGCCGACCACGATCAGTTTCTTGGCTGCCGCCACCGGCGGATAAAGCAGCTTCGTTTCGTATAACTTGCCGGTAAAGTCACCCAGTTCCATCACGCGACGCAGAGCGGTATCAATCGGGTAACCGGAAACTTGCGGCACGGCACCCTCATAGACACCATAAATCCAGGCATCCACCTGCTGTTCGGTAAGAACCCCCTGTTTGCATACCAGTTTCATCAAAAATCCTCCCTCTCCTCCAGCTCATCGAACGCGAATTTTACCTATTATTATTTCGAGTTCAGAAGCAAATCTCCTGTCCGCCATTTGTTACAAATAAGCAAATTCTCAGAACTGCTGCGCATAGGCTCACATGCCAAAACAGGCGCTGTGCAAGCACAGTACCTGTTTTGCTTATTTTATTCTGCGGCCTGCGTCCGGACAACAGCCGCGCAGCGCGGACAGAGTTCGGGATGCTCCGCATCGCTGCCCAGCTGATCGCTGAAATTCCAGCAGCGCACACATTGTTTGCCGCTGGCTGCGACAATCCGAATCTGCAAATCCGGCAGATTCTCCGCCTGCTGACCGTTTTCTAAACTGCCCCGATGCAGCACAACTTGTGAAACGATCAGAATCTCCGCCCATAACGCCTGATTGGCAAAGACAAAATCCTGCAGCGCTCCGTCTTGCAGATACAAATGCACCTTGGCATCCAAGGATTTGCCGATGTGTTTTAGTTGACGTTCCGTTTCCAGAACCTTATTGACTTCCTCGCGTATGGCCAGCAGTTGACTGAATTGCGCTTCTAAATCCGGATTCAGCCATGGCGCTTCCGCTTTTGGCCATGCCGCCAGATGCACCGACGCTTCCGATTCCAGGCCCGCGGAACGCAGCTCCTGCCACATTTCTTCCGCAGTGAAGGAAAGAATGGGAGCCAGCAGACGAATCAGGCTATCGAGTAAATACCAGGCGGCGGTTTGGCCGCTGCGGCGTGCTTGGCTTGTCTTGCCGGAAGCGTACATGCGGTCTTTGATCACATCCAGATAAAAAGCGCTCAAATCCAGGGCGCAAAAACCATGAATCTTGTGATAGACCAGATGGTAATCAAAATCCTCGTAATAAGCGGTCACATCCCGGACTAAACCGGCCAGCCGGCTGATGATCCATTGATCGATCAGAACCATTTCTTGGACAGCGACCCGATCCGCAGCCGGATTAAAATCCGGAATCAAAGAATGCAGGAAGCGCAGGGTATTGCGGATCTTGCGATAGACTTCCGCTACTTGTTTTTGGATTTCCTTGGAATAACGCACATCACCGGCTTTCGCATCGGTGGAAGCTGCCCAAAGGCGCAGCACATCGGCGCCGTTCTGTTTGATCACTTCGCTCGGGTTGACCACATTGCCCAGCGATTTCGACATCTTACGTCCTTCACCGTCCATGACAAAACCGTTGGTCACGACCGCCCGATACGGAGCGCCGCCTCTGGCCGCCACACCGGTCCAAAGAGAGGACTGGAACCACCCGCGATGCTGATCGGCGCCTTCCAGGTAAAGGTCCGCCGGCCAGCTTAAGCCGGGCCATTGTTCCAGCACAGCCACATGAGAAGAACCGGAGTCGAACCAAACATCCATGATATCGGTTTCTTTGCGGAAGTCATGTCCGCCGCAACGCTCACAGGTGAACTCTTTGCCCAGGATTTCCTGCGCCTCTTTGGCATACCAAACATCGGACCCCTCCACGGCAATCAAATCGCGCACAATCCGCAAAGTTTCCGGGGTGATCAATTCTTTGCCGCACTGTTTACAGTAGAAAATCGGCAGACCAACTCCCCAACTGCGCTGACGTGAAATGCACCAGTCGCCGCGGTCTTTGACCATATTGCCGATGCGTTCTTTGCCCCAGCCGGGATACCAATGCACCTTTTCAATTTCATCCATTGCCTGCTGACGGATGCTGTCAACGCTAGCAAACCATTGCTCGGTCGTGCGGAACATGACTGGTTTATGGCAGCGCCAGCAATGCGGATAGGAATGCCTGATTTGACCATGCGCCAACAAACGGCCGGAGGCCTCAAGATCGGCAATGATCACGTCGTTGGCAGCATCCAGCTTCATACCGGCATACTTGCCGGCTTCCGCCGTGAAATGGCCGCTGTTGTCTGTTGGGTTGATCACCGGCAAATGATACTTCTGACCAACATTGAAGTCGTCCTCGCCATGTCCGGGCGCTGTGTGCACACAGCCGGTGCCGGTTTCCAGGGTGACATGATCACCTAAAATCACCAGTGACAAACGATCTGCGATAAACGGATGCTGACAGAGGATCATTTCCAAATCCGCACCTTTATACTCAGCCACAATGCTGCCCTGCGGCAGGTTGCAGGCTTTTATGGTCGCTTCCAACAGAGCCCTGGCAACCACAACCCGCCGCTCACCGCAGTCGTAGAGCACGTAGTCAAAGTCCGGATTCAGACAAATCGCCACATTGGCAGGCAATGTCCAGGGTGTTGTGGTCCAGATGATAAAATCAATCGGTTTTTCAGCCAAAGGCAGCCGCCGGTTCGGATCCTCTTTGACTTCGAAGGCCACGTAAATAGAGTGAGAGTTCTTATCGGCGTATTCGATTTCCGCTTCCGCCAAAACGGTTTCACAGTTCGGACACCAATGCACCGGTTTCAGTCCTTTATAAATTAAACCTTTTTGATACATCGCCGCAAAAACATCCATCTGTTTGGCTTCATATTTGGGTAATAGGGTTAGATACGGATTGTCCCAATCACAGATGATGCCGAGACGTTTCAAGGAAATTCTCTGTTTTTCCATCCAACCGGTGGCAAATTCCGCACATTTTTTACGCAAGTCCAAAACGGAAATTTCATTCAGCTTTAAACCCAGCTGACGAACGGCAGCGTATTCAATCGGCAGACCGTGCATGTCCCAGCCGGGTGTATAGGGTACATCGAAGCCCCGCATCGTCTTATATTTGACGATCACATCCTTGAGGGTTTTATTTAAGACATGACCGATGTGAATGTCACCGTTGGCATATGGCGGTCCGTCATGGAAAATATATTTCGGCGCTGCCGAGCGGGCCTGCCGGATTTGTTGATAAAGATCCGTATCCTCCCAAATTTTCAATTGTTCCGGTTCGCGTTCCGCCAAATTTGCCCGCATGGGAAATTTGGTTTCCGGTAAATTTAAGGTTTTATTATAATCCATTCCTGCTTGCTCCTTTTCTATTTCATTTTTAGCGCATAAAAAAAACCCATCCCTCCAATTGGGACGAGCATTCTCGTGGTACCACCCCGGTTTCCCCTGTGCGAATCCACAGGGACTCAGACGGTTGTTGGACGATCGCCAAAAAACCGCAAGACCGTTAACGTGGCCCATCCGTCTGCAGTTAGACTGGATTTTTTGGCTGCAGCCGCATCCGCGGTGATTTTCGTACAGGGGAGGCTGCACCCGGCTCACAGCACTGCCGGACTCTCTGAAGAAGCCTCAATCCTTGTCTACTCTCCGCATCATAGCGTATGAATACATTCTATTATAACTGCTGAAAGAATGACTGTCAAATAAGATTTTATGATCAGACCTAAATTCTCTTGCGCTTTGAGGAGAACTCGGGTAAAATAGGGAACGTTGAGATTTTTCATAAAGGAGAGACTTTTTTATGGCTGACAAACCTGTTCGCGTGCGGATTGCCCCTTCCCCAACCGGCAACTGCCATGTGGGAACCGCCCGCACCGCTTTGTACAATTACCTTTTTGCCCGTAAGAATCATGGCAAGTTTATTTTACGCATTGACGATACCGATAACAAACGCAACACCAAGGAATCCGAAGAAGGTGTTTTTGCCGGGTTGAAATGGCTGGGTCTCGACTGGGATGAGGGCGCCGATATCGGTGGTCCTTACGGTCCTTACCGTCAGAGTGAGCGGCTCGATATTTATCATCATTACATACAGCAGCTGCTGCGGGAAGGCAAAGCCTATGAGTGTTACTGCACAGCGGAAGAATTGGCGGCCGAACGGGAAGAGCAGAGCGCCCGAAAAGAGGATCCCCGCTACAGCGGCCGTTGTCTGCATCTGACGGAGGAGCAGAAAGCCGCTTACCGTGCCGAAGGCCGTTTACCCGCCATCCGTTTACGTGTACCGGATGACAAGATCCGCTTCCACGATATCATCCATGGTCAATTGGAAGCGGACGGCGCTTTGATGGGCGATTTTGTCATCCAAAAATCCAACGGCAGCCCGATCTATAATTTCGCCACGGTGATCGACGATCATGTCATGGAAATTTCCCATGTCATCCGGGCAGCCGAACATATCTCCAACACCTTCCCGCAGGTCGTGATCTACCGCGCTTTGGCTTGGCAACTGCCGGAATTTGCTCACCTCGTGCTGCTGCTCAATCCCGATAAGACGAAAATATCCAAGCGGAAAGGCGCCGTCTACTTGGGTGAATTCGCCGAGATGGGTTATTTACCGGAAGCGATGCTGAACTTTAACGCCTTCCTGGGCTGGAATCCGGGTGGGGATGTAATGGAAGAAATCTTAAGCAAAGAAGAATTGATCCAGATGTTCAGCCTGGAGCGCTGCACAGAATCCAATGCCGTCTTTGACCAGGTCAAACTGGATTGGATGAATGGCATGTGGATTCGCCGGCTGACACCGGAAGATCTTTGCTTACGGGTTATGCCTTTTATGCAGAAAGCCGGACTGATTCAGGAAGACACGCCGGCGGCACGGGCTTATCTGACCAAACTGATCCATTTGATTCACGAACGTTTGCCGCGTCTGGATGCCGCGCCGGCCAGTCTCGCCTATTTCTATCAGGATTGGACAGAAGATGAGGTTGCGCTCGATCTGTTTAGTTCCAAACGGCAAACCCCGCAGCAAATCGCAGCCATGCTGCAGGACGCTCTGCTACTGCTGAAAACCACGGAATTTTCAGCCGAAGCCATGGAAGCGGTCATGAATGAAAAATGCGAGGCAATCGGCTGGAAAAAAGGCGACTTCTTTATGCCTTTGCGCGTTGCTTTTACCAACCGCAAGGTATCGCCGCCGCTCTTCCCCACCATGGAACTCATCGGCCGTGACCGCGTCATAGCCCGTATGGAGAAAGCCATCGCCGCTTTGCAGAAATAGAACCACCGGCATTGAAAAGGCTGTTCTTTCCAGATGGCAATCATCTGAGAACAGCCTTTTCAAGAATTCCGATCCTGAAATAAACTTTTGCTGCAGACCTGGCTGCGGTTTTATTTTTTTAGATCAAACGGAGGACCGGCTATGTTCAACTGGTTTCAATTTCTCACCTATGCTTTGATTACCGCTTTCACACCGGGACCGAATAACATCATGTCGATGTCCAATGCCGGTCGGGTTGGCTTTCGTAAGAGCATCCTTTTCAATTTTGGCATCTGGGTTGGTTTTTCTGTGGTGATGCTGCTCTGCACTGCCTTTGCCAGCCTGCTCTCCACTTATCTGCCGGTCATCAAGCTGCCGATGCTGCTGCTGGGCGCCGCTTATATGTTGTATCTCGCCTGGAGCACCTACCGGAGTTCCTCCCGCATCGAAGAAAATCCGACAGCCGGCAGCTTTTGGTCCGGCTTACTGCTGCAGTTCATCAATCCCAAAATCTATCTTTACGGCATTATATCGATGGAAGCCTATATCCTGCCTTTCTATCACAGCCAACTGCTGATACTGTTTGGCTTTGCCTTACTGCTCGCCTTCATTGGTTTTTGCTTCACGCTGCTCTGGGCGGGTTTCGGTTCGGTTTTTCGCAGCCTGTTCTCGCAGCACGCCAAAATTGTTAATCCCCTTCTGGCGCTGATGCTGGTTTACTGCGCCGTCTCTTTATTTTTTGAGTAAATTGCAAAGAGAAAGCCTCTGCAGCGCATGGCTTCAGGAGCTTTCTCTTTCTTATTAATGATTATACATGATTCGTTTCGGCAAAATGCTGCATGATCTTCCGCCAAACAATTTGGGTTTCCTGAAACTCCCGATAATGTTTCTGAACATTTTTATCGTATTTATCCAATTCAGTTAAAATATTGCCGAACTCAGGATTGCCGAAATGCGCGCACACGCCAGGTAAAACCGTTTGCAGCTGCCGCCGCATCTCGGCAATTTTCTCCGTATAGTGCTCCGGCATGGTCAGGTAAAGCAGCAAGGGTTTATAGCGAATCCAACCGATGCAAGCTTTGTAAAAGCGGTCGATAATTTGCGGATTAGTTGCCGTGATGAACTTGAGTTTGAGCGGTAAAACGCCATCCAGCAAATGGTGGTAGGTCGAAAACCCATCGTGGAATGTATAACATGGTACTTTCAGTACTTTACGATCAGCCAGACAGGTGCCTAAAAAAGTATCTTCTCCTCTCGCTCCCGGGGGATTGTAAAAAGGATAAACCCGTGTCGGGTCTTTCAGATTGATGCCAAGATTCGAACCGGAGATAAACTTCGCATGGTTCACCTCGGCAACTTCGAAAGGCAAAGAATTGGTTAAGACGGCGGTATCCGCATAGGTCACGCCGCCGTTGTTCATAACCGATTTGATATTATCCCAATTTAAAATATCATTGCTGATGGCTTCGATCAGGGTGCGAAAATCCGCCTCCGTCAATTGTTCGCTGTATTCCATGTAGGGAATTGGAGAAATATAGCCGCAATGATATCCATGCGTCAGATCGGCTTGGCCGATATTGGCGATGTGCTCCGCCAATACGGCTTGCCCGCCCCATACGGCATGGTCATGTGTATTGGTCACGGCAATGGGGTATTCATCATCATCCAGAAAAATCAAATAATCCATACCGTGCTTGATAGCACTGTAAAGCACAATGTTCCGCTGTGCCGCATAACCTTTGCCAAAAATACCGCGCGCTTCACTGCGCTGGATCAGATTCTGTGTCATCATCGCTTCAATTTCCTGGTTCACTTCGTTCTTGCCAAGAAAGACAGCCCCGTCAATATATTCCGCCAATTCCGGCTGGATATTGATATAGTCTCTTTTTTTTGTTTGTTTATAAGACAGATCATAGGCCACAAAGATGCTCAAAGCGATTTTTTTGTTATCGACCAAACCGGATTCCATCCAATTATAAATCTGCGTACTCAGGACCTTTTGAAAGCTTTTTCTGCCGGTCGCAAAACCAATGCCGACTTTAAGCGCTTGATTCTTCATCACCGTTTCCCTCCTCCCAGCAGCGATCCAGCGGATTGTACCCGAAATAATCCGGTTCGGAATCAGATTGAATCGTGACGTTGTCCGAAGAACCGTCAAAAACAGTTCGCTACTATAAATTTAGTATAACAGTACAATTTATTGCTGTCAATCTTTAGCTTACTGGACTTTGCTATGCTTTCCGATCAAAAATACCGGAACATTGATACCTTACTCAATGCCCCGGTATTTGAGATGTAGCCTCTCGCTTAAATCCAGACCAGCTGCACGGCGGAACGCAGCTCGCCAACCTCGTCACCGCGGTGATTATGCAAGGTGATGCCGGCCAGCGGCTCGAGCCGCGCCATTTCTTCTTTCGTTAAAACAGCCAATTGTTTTAAGATACCAATCACGACCGGGCTCATACCCCGACTGTTGCCATCGGCAATCTTCAAAGAAACGCCCCAGCCCAATTCCGGAATCGCAAAACCATAAACGGCTTCCGCGCCGCTCTTGGCAACGATACGACCGGGAGCCGCCGACATCAGCGCCGTGCAGAGGCGGCCGCTGCCGGCAATCATCTGTGGGTTATGCATCATTGCGGTGCGAATCCGTTTGACGGCTGCCGCTCTTTTGTCGCTCATACCGCTGGGATTGGCCAGGCGAGCCCAGGCAAGAGCCATGTTATAAACCGATAAGCCGTGTACCGGCACACCGCAGCCATCGATACCGATGGGAATTTGCTCAACCGGCAGCCCGGTGAATTCACTGACCGATTGCAGCATCAGCTGCTGCACCGGGTGACGCAGTTCGGTATAATAAGCGGGATCAGCCCCCAACTGCTGGCACAACGTCAGCATCCCGGCATGTTTGCCGGAACAATTATTATGCACGGCGGTTGCCGGGATACCAGCTTCCCGCATGGCTTTCGCTCTGGGCAGATAGAGCGGCTCATGCGTGCCGCATTGCAACGCGTCAATGGAAAGTCCGATTTTTTGCAAAACTCTCTCCACCGTTTCGGTATGAATCAGTTCTCCGTTATGCGAAGCGCAGAAGACCGACATTTCTTGTTCGGTCAGGCCGAAGTGTTCCACGGCTCCGCTTTCCACCACAGGCACCGCTAAAAATGGTTTGGCGGACGAACGCCAAAAAGCAATTTTTTCTTTCGGCGCACCGGCGTAAGCAATCAGCTTGCCGCTAGCGTCGACAACCGCCACATCACCGTAATGAATACTCTCCACCAGGGGACCGCGTGTAACATGGACCAGCTCTGCGGAACGAAACATTTTGCCATCCTCCTCTTCATGATAACCTGCCGTATTGACGCATGATTTTCAGGGTTTCTTCAATTGGTAAACCGTAACGGATGTAACCGTCACAGCCGATTGTTGTTTTTGCCGCAAATAAGGCATTGATGATCGCTTCTTCGGTCGCCTCAACCGTTGCATCAAACAATCCGGTCAGAACGCGGCCGTCCTCCGCCAGACGCTGCACATTGCGGACAAGACCGGCACTCCTGTTGGGCTGACGGTTTGTTGTCGAGAACGCCACCACAAAATCACCGCTGCCGTGCGAAGCGACCGAACCGGTGCGGGACAAACCAAAAGCGCAGCGTTTGGCCACCCGGGTCAGTTGCCGGCTGGAAAGCGGCGCATCGGTAGCCAGCACCATCATAATTGAACCATCGCCGTTATGCCCGGTTTCAGGCCAGTTGATCAGCTCTTTGCCCACCGGAACACCGGCAATGATCAGGTCCTGCCTGCGGCCAAAGTTCGCCATGACCAAAACACCCACGGTAAAGCCGCCCATATTTTCCGGCAAGACGCGGGAGGAGGTGCCGATACCGCCTTTGAAGCCAAGCGCGCTCATGCCGGTACCGCCGCCGACGGCGCCCTCCGTCACCGGCCCGCTCCGGGCGTTGTTCAACGCTTCGTAAACATGCTCCTTGTGCACATGACGGCCCTGAATATCATTCAGGCTGCTGTCATTGCACTCGCCTACCAATGGATTGAGAGAGAGGATGGTAGGGTTACGCTCGATCATCCAGCTGATCAGCGCATCCGCCGCTAAACCCACATTCAGCGTGTTGGTCAATAAAATCGGTGTTTCAATCGTGCCCAGTTCCTGCACCTGGGCGATTCCCATCGCTTTGCCAAAACCGTTGATCACATGCACAACGCCGGCTACCTTATCTTCAAATAAATCGCCGGCATGCGGCAGGATTGCCGTCACACCGGTCCGGACCGGACCGATACCGGGTTTGCGCACCCCTTCGCCTGCAATCAGCGTGCAATGCCCCACCCGAACACCCGCCACATCCGTTATGGCGTTGTTGTTTCCGGTCGGTAAAAATCCGAAAGAAATCCCCACGTCACGGGCGCGGGGACGTTTGCTCACGTCCATTATTTGCAGGCCTTGACAAACTTCCCGAACAGCAGATCGAAATCTGTGAATTCAAAGAAGCATTCCGGATGCCACTGAATCGCCAGCAAGAACGGATAATTGCCGGCTTCAGCCGCTTCGATAATGCCGTCGGGAGCCTGAGCGGCGAGAATCCAGCCGGGCGCCAGCTCTTTGATGGCTTGATGATGGTAGGAATTGACTTTGATCACTGTTTTGCCCGGGAAAATCTCCGCCAATTTGGTATTGGGCATTAAATTGACAGAATGAGACGCGTGCCATCTTGGCGCTACCTGAACATGTTTGATCAAATGATCCGCTTTATATTGGCTATAGATATCCTGAATCAGCGTTCCGCCGCATGCAACATTCAGGAGTTGGCAGCCGCGGCAGATCGCCAGGATCGGCTTGCCGGTTTTCATGACGGCTGCGGCCAGTTTCATTTCATAAGCATCACGGGTGGGATTGATGCTGCCAATGCCCGGCACCGGTTCCTCGCCAAAGAAGGCAGGATCCAGATCGGGGCCGCCGGTGAATACAAAACCATCCAGCCTTTTCGCCAGCGCATCCACATCGTCTTGATTGGCATAGCTGATCAGGACAGGAATTCCGCCCGCTTTGGATATCGATTTGACATACGTTTGGCTAACGCTGTAGATGAATGTACTTTCATCATAATTCATTGTCACGCCAATCAGTGGTTTTTTCATGCAATAGTCCTCCTCTGTGATTGAGATTTTCACAACCTCATTTTCTTTGCTAGAATACGCTTTACCTGAGTTTAATTCCTTCTTTTTGTTCGATGCAGCCGGCTGGCAAATAAAAAGCCGTTTCTTTCTACAGAAACGGTTTTTTGCTCAATCTTTGATTCCGGCTTGCTTGCCGCTAGGGAAGATATTCCCGATAAAAACGCGGTACCCTTTTGCTGACACAAGCCATCAGCTCATGAGGAATGGCGCCAACCTCTTCCGACACCGATAAAGCATTGCGGTCCGGATCGGCCTGACCGAAAATGACGGCTTCATCCCCTGCCCGCACCCCGGCTACCTGCGTGACATCAATCATACATTGATCCATGCAAACCCGCCCGACAATCGGGGCCAGGCTGCCGCGGATCGCAACATAACCGCAATTGCTGAAACTTCTGAGCAACCCGTCGGCATAGCCAATGGGCAGTGTGCCAATTAAGGCTTCTTGCTTTGCCTGCCAGGTCCCGTTATAACTGACCCGCGTTCCGGCCGCGATTTTTTTCAGCAGGATGACGTGGCTTTTTAAGGTCATCACCGGCTCCAGCGGAAAGGGATGTGGTATAAAGTCGGACGGGTAAGCGCCATACATGCCGACCCCAAGGCGCACCAGATCGTAATGACTTTGCGGAAAGCGGAAAATCGCCGCTGTATTGGCGATATGTAAAAGCGGGATCGTCACACCAGCTGCTCTGAGAGTGGCCGTGAACGCCTGGAAGCGCTGCAACTGCCGCAAAGCAGGCGCCGCGTTTTCTTCTTCCGCCGCCGCGAAATGACTGAACAGACCTTGCAGCTGTAAATTCGGATATTGACTCAATTTCAAGGCGAACGCAACGCCGTCCGCGTTGTCCTCAACACCGATACGGCTCATCCCGGTATCCACTTTCAGATGAACCGGGATGATTTTACCGGCAGCAAAGGCCGCTTCCTGCAATTTATTCGCCAAATCAAGCGAAAAGACACAAACCGTAATATCATCGCGCGCCACCTGCCAGGCCGCTTCCGGAGCGACGTATCCAAGCACCAGAACCGGCGCCTGAATCCCGCCGTGCCGCAGGAGAATCGCTTCTTCTACGGTAGCCACGCCGAACAGATCGGCTCCGGCTGCCAGCGCCGCATATGCCGTCTGCAGCGCCCCATGCCCGTAAGCATCCGCTTTGATCACCGCCATCAATTGACAGCGCTTTGACAGCAGCGATTTGACCCTGATGACATTTTGTGCTAAAGCAACCAAATCGATTTCTGCCCAGGTTGGGCGCATGGAACCTGCCTCCTTTGGCTGCTCTAGGAAAGCCGGCCGCTGTCTTGCGCTTCAGCCAGGGCTTCCACAAAAGCGACTGCCATTTCCTTGTCGTGGCTGATGCTGATCAGCCACTGCGTGATCCCTTTTTCCTCTGCCAGTTGCGCAGCGGCTCCGTTCAGAACCACTTGCGGCGCACCGGCCGTATTGTGCCGGATCTCAATATTTTTCCAGGTGATGCCCTGGATAAAACCGCTGCCCAGGGCCTTGGCAACTGCTTCCTTGGCCGCCCAGCGGCCTGCCAGGTGCTCGGCCGACAAAAGCAAGCCGTTGTCCTGCCAGGTTTCCCATTCGGCTTCGGACAAAACCTGGCGGACGAATTTCTCCTGTAATTTTGCTAAAGCCGCTGCCACGCGGGCAACCGAAACATAGTCGACACCAACCGCTGCAACACAACGTCCCGGTGATCCGCGGTAGACCAAATTCTGGCTGACTGCCAGAGACTGCATGGGCTTTTCATTGTCGTTCAAGATAACTACACCCCGATTTTACGGCATCTCAACGCCAAAAACATGGGGAATTCACTGCGGGCTTGGTCCAAAGCCGCTTTTTTAGCGCTTTCCTGTTCTTTTTTATGGCTGACCCATTCTTCACAGTGTTCCACCAACAGACCGGCATTGCCTAAGGTATTGATATAAGCCTGCAGCGGACGATGGAAATGAATCGTGCTGGCGCTTTCTGCACCGGCGGCTTCCTGACCCGGATGAGCGCTGATCCGCAGTTCTTCACTGCTCAGGTAACTCCAGAGGGTGCGAACCTGACGCTGATCTTTCTGCTGCCACTGCCAGTCGCTGCGCTGCGGGATACGGAAACAAGGATGCATCATCACCACGATCAGCACACCACCCGGTTTCAGCAGCTGATAGGTTGCCTGCCAAACAGCGCTCAAGGGGCTCATATTCTGAATGGAAAGCACACTGGTCACGGCATCAAAGCTGCCGGCTTGCAGCCCCAAACGCAGACGCCCGTTTTCATCGATTAAGTTGGTGACATCGCCCTGCAAATAAGTAACCTGTTTAACGCCTTCCCGTTGATAGGTTTTGGCCAATTCCAACAGATCCGCCGCTAAATCCACACCGGTTACTCTGGCGCCGGCGCCGGCCAACCGGCGGCATAACACACCCTGTCCGCAAGCCAGGTCCAGTATTTTTGTTTCTTCAAAGGAACCGCCGGTTTCTTTCAGCATCCGTTCTACTCCGGGCAGGATGACTCTCTGGTGATACTCGCTGCCCTGTTGACCAACCAGAGAATTATACCAGCCGGCTACATCCTGCCAGTCTGTGCTGACCGGCATTTCCGGTTGCAGCGCGGGCTGCGCCGGCCGGATGAGTTTCTTTGGCTGCACACGCACAGGGTAAAGTTTACGAACCCGTCCGGAACGAGCCGTTTCTTTGAATTGTCCTGACGGGAAAGCCGCCTTGCGCTCCGAACCGCCTTCACTGCGCGAAACAATCGGCTTTTCACCGTATGGTTTCTTGGCGTAACCGCCTTCACTGCGTTGGACTTTGAATGGAGCAGAGTGTTTTTTGATCGGACTCTTATTTTCTGCTGCATTCTCTTCTGTGAAGGTCGCCGGTTTTGCACCATATGGTCTTTTCGCAAAACTATCCTCACCGTGTTTCAGCGCAGAAGATGCATTTTGATGCTGGTTGCCGTCACTTCCACCGCCGCGCTTGCCGGTGGAAATTGGTTTTCTGTATGTCGGTGCGGCTTTTGCTCTGCTGTTCCGATTCTTGTTTCTTTCATTCTTCATTGTATACGCTCCGTTTTTCTTTCATTTTTAAAAAATATGCACCAGGTTCATAGACAGGCAAACCTTTCATTCCTGCATTTTGCTTATTATAATAAATTCGGCTTTGCCTGACCGGATCCCTGCATTTTCTTAAAACCGGCTGCGGATTTCTCTTTTTACAGAATTGTCAAAGATTCATCATACAAAATACTTAAATTGCAGGCAGGTCTGACAGGTAATAAGCACGAACTATTATAATTAGAATCTTTTTGTCCCTCAATATTATGAAAGGATCATGAATATGAAAAAACCCTTAAAAAACCCGCCTCCAAAACCCAAAAAATCACTGATGTTTTATTACGCGATCGTGCTGGCGGCGATTTTTATCTTTAATACGATCATCATTCCTTTGATGATGGAAGCGAAAGTAGAGACCATCGAATACAGTACTTTCCTGGACATGCTGACCGAAGATAAAATTGAAACCGTTGTTCTGGAAGATACGCGGATCTACATCATCGGAAAAGCAGATGCCAACGGTATAAAACCGCAATATGAAACCGGATATATCTACGATCCAAATCTGGTCGATCGACTTTCCGCCATCGACGGGATCAACTTTTACAGTGAGATTCCGGAACAGCTCTCTCCTTTCCTGGAATTTATCATTACTTGGATTCTGCCGATTGGAATCTTTGTTGTCCTTGGTCAGCTGCTCTCCAGGCAAATGGCAAAAAGGATGGGCGGCGGCGCGATGTCGTTTGGTAAAAGCAATGCCAAGATCTATGTGGAAGCGCAGACCGGCAAAACCTTTGCCGATGTTGCCGGTCAGGAAGAAGCCAAGGACTCCCTGCTGGAGGTGGTTGATTTCCTGCATAACCCAGCCAAATACAGCAATGTCGGTGCAAAAATCCCCAAAGGCGTCTTATTGGTCGGTCCGCCGGGGACCGGCAAAACCTTACTGGCCAAAGCGGTTGCCGGCGAAGCCGGCGTTCCCTTTTTCTCCATCACCGGCAGCGAATTCGTGGAAATGTTTGTGGGTATGGGCGCTGCCCGGGTGCGTGACTTATTCAAGCAAGCGCAGGAAAAAGCTCCCTGTATCGTTTTCATTGACGAAATTGACACCATCGGCAAACGCCGTGACGCAGGCGGCATCGGCGGCAACGACGAACGCGAACAAACTCTCAATCAATTGCTTTCTGAAATGGACGGCTTTGATTCTTCCAAAGGTGTCATCATCCTGGCAGCCACCAACCGCCCGGAAGTACTCGACCGCGCCCTCTTGCGGCCGGGCCGTTTTGACCGCCGCATTCCGGTCGAACTGCCTGATCTGAAAGGACGCGAAGCCATTTTAAAAGTCCATATCAAGAGTGTCAAAGCCGAAGAAAATATCGATCTTGGCTCCATCGCACGCTCCACTCCCGGCGCCTCGGGGGCGGATCTAGCGAATATCATCAACGAAGCTGCGCTGCGCACCGTGCGCAACAATCGCCTGCTGGTCAATCAGCAGGACCTGGATGAAGCGGTCGAAACAACTTTGGCCGGGGAACAACGCAAAACAGCCGTGATTTCACCGAAAGAACGGCGTGTGATTGCCAGCCACGAAATCGGGCATGCCCTGGTTGCCGCTTTTGCCGACAAAGAACAGTTGGTGCACAAGATCACCATCGTTCCCCGTACCTCCGGTGCTCTGGGTTACACCATGCAGCTTGCCGAAGAAGAACACGTACTCTTATCGCGCAGCGATACCTTAGCCCGCATCACGGTCCTGACTGCCGGCCGGGCTGCCGAAGAAATTTGTTTCAATGAAATCACTTCCGGAGCTGCCAATGATATTGAGCAGGCAACCCGTCTGGCACGCGCCATGGTTACTCGTCTTGGTATGAGCGATAATTTCGATATGATGATGTTGGAAACCATCAACAATGCCTATCTGAGCGGTGATGCTTCTCTCGTCTGCGCCAATGACACCGCAACGATCGTGGATCAGGAAGTCTTGCAGATCATCCGCAGCTGTCATGCCAAAGCCAAAGAAATTCTGCTGCAGAACCGCAATATGCTGAATGAATTGACCGAATATTTACTGGAGAAAGAAACCATTACCGGGAAAGAGTTCCTGGAAAAAATGGAAGGCCATAAAGCCAAATCTGCCGAATCTGCCGCCATGCCAGAGACTGTGCCTGCAGCCTCTGAAAACCAAACAGTCGAGTCTGTGCTGCCTGACGCTACAGCGGAAGTTCCCGCTGCGGCAGCCGATCCGATTGCCGAACCTCCAAAGGCAGACATAAAGGATCCCGAATAAAAAATCAATGAGACAGCATCCTCTCAGACCGATCAGAGCATTCAAAAACGGAACCGCTTCTCCAAAGGGAGAACGGTTCCGTTTTCTTTTGATCTTTCTATCTTATGGCATGGCTGAATCCACGTGCGGACTCTTTATTGGAAAAGCGTCAGATAAACGCCGGCGGCCACTGCCGTCCCGATTACACCGGCTACGTTCGGTCCCATGGCATGCATGAGTAACCAGTTGGAACGATTGGCTTTTTGCCCTTCAATTTGGGAAACCCGGGCAGCCATCGGCACGGCGGAAACTCCGGCGGAGCCGATCAACGGATTGACTTTGCCGCCGCTGGCCACACACATCAGTTTGCCGATCAGCAAGCCGCCTACGGTGCTGACCATGAAAGCAACCAGGCCCAAAGCGATGATTTTTAAAGTCTCCGGCTGCAGGAAGCGCTCGCCGACCGAAGTTGCGCCAACCGTTGTGCCCAAGAAAATGGTGACGATGTTGCACAAATCATTCTGAGCGGTATTGGAAAGGCGTTCTGTCACACCGGACTCCCGGAGGAGGTTCCCCATCATCAGCATCCCGATCAGAGGAGCGACGGAAGGAAGCAGGAGTGTGCAGAAAATAGTGACGATGATTGGGAAACAGACTTTTTCGGTTTTGGAAACTTTGCGCATCTGTTCCATTTTAATTTCGCGCTCTTTTTTCGTCGTCAAAAGCCGCATAATCGGCGGTTGAATCAACGGGATCAGGGCCATATAAGAATAAGCCGCAATGGCAATCGGGGCCAGCAGATGCGGCGCCAGTTTGGATGCAAGGTAAATGGCCGTCGGACCGTCGGCACCGCCGATAATGCCGATCGAAGCCGCTTCGCCGGGATTAAAGCCTAGCACAGTGGCAATCAGGAAAGCCACCACCACGCCCAATTGGGCGCCGGCTCCCATCAGCAAACTGCTGGGGCGCGCGATCAAAGGGCCGAAATCCGTCATGGCGCCGATGCCCAGGAAGATCAGAGAAGGGTAAATATCCAATTCCACCCCTTGATATAAGTAATATAGCAGACCGCCAATTGGGGAAGCGGCGGACGGAGGATTCATAATTCCGGTTAACGGCAGATTGGCCAGCAACATGCCAAAAGCAATGGGGAGCAGCAGCAGCGGTTCAAATTTTTTCCCGATCGCCAGATAGATCAGCACACAGGCGATCACAATCATCAGTATAGAGCGCCAGGTCAGGGCGGCGAAGCCCGAATTCTGTAAAATTTGTAATAATGATTCAAGAAACATATTTTCCCACCTTTCTGAGCCGAACGATTTCATGGTTCCTACCGGCAAACAGGTTAATCCGCCGGCGTATCCGCCTTGCTATCCTTCTCGGTTAAAGCAATAATCAGCTTTGAGGATAAATGAATCAACACTGCCAACACAACCAGGACACCGAATACCACAGTCATGCAAAACAGAGAATCCAACAAGCCTGCTGTTAAAGACATACGATTTCCCCCTCTTCTTTTCAACTTGACGAAAAAGCGGCAAGTATAAAATTATTTTTTCACGCTCAGTTTCCCCTCCTGGTCGGCGAATGAGCGCAAGCACGCAAAAATCAGATCCCTGCCGATTAAATTCCCTGAAATTATAACACGAAAGGATACGAAGTCAAGCTTTGCGGGAACACCTGATTTTAGCAGAATATAGAGAAATGTAGGAGTGCCGCATTTTAATGATTATTGTTAGTTTTAAACTATTTCTTAACTTAGAATTGTCTTATTCAGCATGACGCAAACTATCATAATATCATAAATGTCCATGATACTACATATTGCATCAGACCTGAAAAAGCAGTCGTTTCGCGGAAGAAAACCGGCTGATTTGCATGCGAAGGGAAAGGCCGACAGCAGCGGTACGGGTTGCTGTCGGTCTTTCCCTTCATTCAAGCACCGGAAATCCGGCTATTTTTTAATGCAAGAGGCGATAAATATACTGTGCGACGTCGGCCCGGCTGGCCGTTTGCTGTGGTTCCAACAAACGATTCGTTCCCGCAAGAATTCCTCTGCCGACGGCCCAATCCATGGCATCTGCCGCCCAATCCGCCGTTGCGGCCCCGTCCGTAAATGCCAGACGCGCATCTTGAGTGAAGCCGCTCTGCAGACCTTGCAGTTGTGCGAAGCGGTAGAGCATCATGGCCGCTTGCTGACGGGTTAAACCGGCATTGTAAGCAAATATCTCGTGATTCATACCGCTGACGATCTCGCTTTCCGCTGCCCATTGAATTGCCGCCGAGTACCATTTTCCGGTGGCGACATCGGTGAAGCCAGAGGCTTCGTTATATTGTAAACGATCAATGCCAGCGATATTTGCCAGCATCTCCACCAGCATGACTCTTGTTGCAGCCAGTTCAGGCGCGAATTCGGTTTCACTCATGCCATTGATATAGCCGTTTTGCAGGCAATAGACCACCGCTGCATAATACCAGGCGGCAGGGTCCAAATCGCGTAATTTGCTGATCATTTGCTGCCTGTCTGCGGTTTGGCCGGCTGTGCTGAGCGGCAGTGACTCTGACGCCAGATTGGCGGCAAATACGGCCAAATGAGGATATTCCGGCAAAGCTGAGGCAGTGAATGCCCAGACCTTCGCAAAATCAAAACCGATAAATGAAGACTGTTTCGTCATTTCCGCCGCAGTCAGGGCGGTGCCCGAACGCCTGCCGCCGCAGGATTCCAGATAATAACAGTTTTCTGTCAGCGCGCTCAACAGATTGGCACCGCTGATGCCGCCCGAATTGGCAGCGGAAAAGAGCGTTCCGCTGTTGTAACTGGTTTTGATCGCGCCGCCAAACGAGATCCCCGTGATCCCGCCGGCATAAGAAGATGCGCTGATCGTGCCGGCATTGAAACAATTGCGGATCGTGCCCGTATGACTGCCGGCTATGCCGCCGCCGTTGCTCGTTCCGTCCGCTGTCTGGACAGTCAGCGAACCATTGAAATAGCAGGATTGAATCAAAGCAAGATTCTGTCCGGCAATACCGCCGGCAGAGAGATTCTTTCCGGTCATCGTGATGCTGCCCGTACTGCAGCAATCTGCAATCGTGCCGCCGTTGCAGCCGGCGAGGATGCCTGCATAGAAGGTCCGATTGCCGGAAGTGGGCAGAGCAAGGCGGATGATCGCAGATTCCACACGCAGGGAGTGAATGGTGCCGGTATTGTAACCAAAGAGCCCCTGGAATTCGCCTGCATCCGGGTTTGAGAGCAACAGACCGCTGATCCGATGTCCGCCGCCGTCCAGTGTTCCCTGAAAACTGTTCTCTGCGGAGCTGCCAATCATCAGCCAGCTGGAATTTTGATCCAGGACAATATCATTTGCCAAAGTAAGGTATTTATCTTGATAACGATTGCCGCTGTTCACCTGATTGGCCAGTTGTTCCAGCTGCTCGGCCGTGGCGATCAGCCAGGGGTTGTCTTGCGTTCCACCCCCGGAAAAAGTAGTTGTAAAAACTTCGCTGTCGCCGGCGGTAGGATCTCCCCCGGAAGCCTGAACGACAATCGTGATCCTGATAGCCAAAAAAGCGACTAAAACGACCAAAAACAGACCGATCAATTTTTTCTTCAATTTGTCCCCTCCGAGCGTTGCAGCCAGAATTTTCTTTCCTGTTAGCTGATATATTGCTGTAAATCCCGTTTGCTGGATGAAAATTTCAGCGCGTTTTCTTTGGTAATCTTCCTGGCTGTCAGCAGGCGAACCAGATCTCCGTTCAGAGTATGCATACCGGCAGCTGCACCCGCCTGCATCTGCGAATCCAGCTGATGGCATTTATTTTCACGGATCATATTGCCGACTGCGTCGGTACCGATTAGAATCTCGGTCGCCACGGTTCTGCCGCTGCCGTCCGCCAACGGGATCAGTTGCTGTGTGACAACACCGCGCAGGATGGTGGAAAGTTGAATGCGGATCTGACCCTGCGTTGAGGCCGGGCAGGCGTCGATGATTCGGTCGATAGTTTGCGCCGCACCGCTGGTATGCAGCGTGCTCAAGACCAAATGACCTGTTTCCGCCGCCGTAACGGCCGCAGAAATCGTTTCAAAATCGCGCATCTCGCCCACCAGAATCACATCGGGATCCTCGCGCAGGGCGGAGCGCAGGGCAGCCGCAAACGACTGCACGTCGTGACCTACTTCACGCTGGTGAATGATCGCCATCTTTTGCTCATAGATATACTCGATGGGGTCCTCTACCGTCAGGATATGTTCCGCCCGCTTGCGGTTGATGTTTTCAATCATTGCCGCCAGCGTAGTGGATTTGCCGCTGCCGGTTGGTCCGGTCACTAAAATCAGACCGCGCGGTTCGTCGGCCAAGGTCTGTAAAATTGGCGGCAAACCCAGTTCCTCCAGGATTGGGATGCGATGATTGAGCAGCCGGATGGCAGCGGCCAGTCTTCCCTGCTGCCGGTAGATATTGACACGCTGCCGGCAATACAGCGCCGTAGTAAAAGCAAAATCCTGATCGAATCCCCGCTCCAACTGCTTTTGCTGGGCTTCGGTCATCATAGTGTTGATCAGTTCTTCCGTCTCCTGCTCCGTCAAGGCGAACGGCGCCGGCTGCAGACTGCCGGCGATCCGAAAGGTTGGCGGCAATCCCACCGACAGATGAATATCGGAGCAGTGCATCTCACGGGCAATTTCCACAATGCTTGCCATATTGATCGCCATAAAAGTAAATTCTCCCTTTCCGGTTGTGCCGCCGCAGGCTTTTCTTTCGATGGCGGGCGGTTTTCTTCAGTGACCGTTTAGGCCGTATAGAACATCAGTTTGATCATCTCTTCCAGACAGATCTGGCCTTTGCGCACCAATTCCAAAGCCTGCTCCTGCAAAGTCTGCATCCCCTGCACTTTGATGGCATATTGATCGATCTCTTCCGTGCCGGCATTGCGGGCGATCATATTGCGCAGTTCTTTATCGATTGCCACAACCTCATGCACGGCAATGCGGCCCAGGTAACCCGTTTGGTTGCATTGCACACAGCCGGTGCTGCGTTTAACCGTTTGGATATCAGCCGGCAGCCACTTGCGCTCGGCCGGCGTTACTTGCATTTCCTGCAGGCAATTGGGACAATTCTTGCGCAGCAGGCGCTGGGCGACAATGCCGACCAGCGAATTGGCGATCAGGTAATTCTCAATCCCCATATCCTGCAAACGCACAATCGAGGCGGTGGCATTGTTGGTATGTAATGTGGAAAGCACAATATGACCGGTGATGGCGGCGCGCACAGAGATGGTAGCCGTTTCGGCATCGCGGGTTTCCCCCACCATGATGATGTCGGGATCCTGACGCAATAAAGAGCGCAGACCGCTTTCAAACGTCAGACCCGCCACCGGGTTGACTTGCGTCTGATTGACGCCGCGGATGTTTTTTTCGACCGGATCTTCAATGGTCGTAATATTGACTTTACGTTTGGATAAGCGCTCCAGCACCATATAAAGGGTCGTTGATTTGCCGGAACCGGTTGGTCCGGTGATATAGATAATCCCGTGCGGGTAATCCAGCATGGGTAAAAAGCGATTGTAAGCGTCCTCATTCATACCGAATTGGCCGGAATAATCGATGCGTGTATTATTGGCCAGTAAACGCATGACCGCTTTCTCACCAAAAACCGTTGGGATAATGGAGACCCGCACGTTGAGATCCTCGCCGCTGACCCGGGTGCGAAAATGTCCGTCCTGCGGGATGCGCTTTTCGGTAATATCCATATTGGACATGATCTTGATCCTGGCTATCAAAGACGGATGCAGAGAATTCTGCAAGGTCAGATATTCTACAATTACGCCGTCGATTCTCATCCGCACCATGGTATTGGCTTCGAACGGTTCCAGATGAATGTCGCTGGCCTGAATGCTGTAGGCTTTTTGGATCAGGCTGTCGATCAGGCGGATGACCGGCGCATCGCTGTTTTCGTCATTGATGATGGCGGCCCCGGTAAATTCACGGTTGATTTCTTTGACCGGCTCCAGGTTTGCATTGAGCGCGGCCTGCTGCGCCGTAATCTCGGTATAATAATAAGCGATGGCTTTCTGCAGCGGCTCCTGTTCGGTCAGTAAAATCTCCAACATCTGCTCGGTAATCTGCCGGATATCCTCCAAAGCGTAAAAATTCAGGGGATCGTTTGTAATGACCGTCAGCAGCGTCCCGTTCGACTTTACCGCCAGAATATCGTATTTTTCCGCCAATTGACGCGGTATCAGCTTGACCGCTTCCGGGTCAACCGGATAATGGTCCACTTTCACGGTCTGCAAATTCAGGCGCTGCGCCAGGGCAATCAGCATTTGTTTTTCGGAGATATAGCCCAACTCAATCAGGGCGGCGCCCATTCTGAGATGATTATGCTCTTTTTGATACGCCAAAGCCGACTGAATCTGTTCCTCCGTGATATAACCCATTTCTCTTAAGAGTTCCCCGATTGGTAGATTTTTCACATTCATCCCCCAGCTTTACTTCTGATACATATAAACTTCAAAAGAACAGGAAATCTCCGTCTCCGCTGCGCCGACCTCATCAATGGCATCTGTCACTGCGAATTTGGTCAGCCGAATGTACTCGTATTCTGCCGAGAGGAGATCCATAAAGCGCAGAAAATCCGTCTGACTGCCGCTGCATTTCAGATTCAGCATGGCGGTCAGCAGAGAACCACCGGTCAGTTTGGCTGCTTCGGCTGCCCGATTATAAGGTAAAACCACCGTCTCTTTCGCCTCCTGAATGGTCAAAGCGGTTGGAAACAGATTACAGCGCAGTTCTAAGCCTGTGATCAGCGTATCCAGTTCCTGATTGCTCATGGCAACCGGTAAGCTCTCAATCACCGCCGCCAATTGCTGCTGGGCAAGCGTCAATTCTGCCACCGCTCCTTCGCCGGAAGCAATGATAGCTGCCATTTCTGTTTTCTGTGTTCTCAAATCGCCCAATTCAACCTCAAGGTCCGCTTTGCGATTCAGCGCCGGCAGAATCAGATAATTGACCGCGCCGGCTAAGATCACGATGATGAAAAGCAGGGCCAACAACAGGCGATCGCGCGCGGTAATTTGCGTGGTAATTTTCATTGCACCATCCCCTTACCCGCTGTTTCACTCAGGAAAAAGCTGACATTGATGCGATAAAAATACTTCTCTTTGTTGTAATCATAGCCGGTATAGCTGACGCCTGTAAAAAGGTTTGATTGCTCCAGGTTATTGATATAAGCCGGGATATCGATCACCTGGCCGGAAACCGCAAGGTACTCCAGCTGACCGGACAAGGCTTGATACCCCGTGATGAAAATAGAAATCGTTTCTCCGCCGCACGTTTCGATTTCACGGAGCAGCATGGAATTCATCCGGGGATAAGATTGCAGCGCCGCAAAGGCTTTGCTCAGTTTCTTTGCTTCCGTATTGACTGCCGCCAGCTGACTGTGCACGGTCTGGCTGGTCTCTTTGGCCAGAAGATTCGCCGGGTCAGCCAGATAGGTTTGAGTTTCGCTGATTTCCCTGCTCAACCCGGCACAGCGCCAATCCAGCCAGCCGTCCCAGGCAAAACAAAAAATCAGGATGGCCGCCACCGAAACGGCATAGATCAGCCATTTACTATAGCTGTGTTTGACGTTTTGCTGATATCGCCGATATAAATTAATCTCTTTTTGCCGATAAGAGGCCATGGCGCTCACCTCCTGATGAAATCCCCCGCTAAATAAACATAATCACTCAAGCGTCGGTTTGGTTCTTCCGCCGGAAAAACAACCGCTTCACTCTCCGGCAGCAATTGTGCGCTTAACTGCAGCGCATGCAGCCCCTCCTGACAGACAGCCACATCCGCCTGGCTGCAGCCGCAAAAATAGGTATCGGTGATAATGAAGCCGCTCTCATTGGAAATCTGAAACTGTTGAATGGATGACAGCGCCCGCGTAATGGCTGTGGCAAATTCCGGCGTCCCCCGCTCCACAAATAAGCGAATGCGGCTGGAATACTTATAAGCGCCATTTTGAATTAAGATACTGAACAAATTTTCACCGCTGAATACCAGCAGCACGCAGGTGCGCTCCCGGAACAAAGGCAGCAGTTCAATCAATTTCAATAAACTCCCTAAGGCTGTGTTGATACTGACCAGCTGTATTTCAATCGATTCAAACAATTCGACATAGCTCTTGATATAGCTGCGCTCACAGACACAAGCCAGGAGATCGATCATTTTGCGATTATTCGCACTGGCCTGTAAATACATATAATCAAATATCGGCTCCTGGTAACGGTCCAGACCGGTAAATTCATTTTGCACCAGAGCGAGCAGCTGCTTTTCTTTAATCTGCGGCAGCGTTACGTTCTTGATTTGAAACTGGGTGCTGTCGATCACCAGCTGAACACGTTTTTTACCAAGATGATTGTCCTTGAAAAACTGTTTGAGCGCCACCGCCACCGCCGCTTCGTTGAGGATGACGCCGTTGATCAGAACACCTTCCGCTAATTCGGTGCGGCAGATCTTGTTCACCGTGACCTGATCACGCAAAAACCGGCCTTCCATGGCCAATACCTCCGTATTGGCAAAAAACAGCACCGTGCTCATCGTTTCACCTCATCGCTTGCTTTGTTTAGAGCGCTCCGCCTTCGATACCGGAATACATCGTAAAAATCGGCATCATGACTGAAATCATGATGAAGCCGATAATACAAGCCATCAAGATAATCATAATCGGCTCAATCATGGTGGTCATTTTAGCGACCGCAATCTCACTCTCGTAATCCATGCTGTCGGAGATCACATTCAGCATCGTATCCAGATTGCCGGTCTCTTCTCCCACAAAAATCGTGGAAGCTAATTTCTTTTCAAAACCATCGACCATGCCCACCGCCTGCGCCAGTGTGCCACCCTGTCGGACCGAGGCGATCACCGCATCAAACTGAGAGGCAATGTAAGCATTGCCGACGGTGCTGCGGCCTACCTCCAAACACATTAGAATCGGCATGCCGCTGGAATAAAGCGAACTCAATGTTCTGGCGAAACGGGCGGTATAGATGGTGCAAAGCATCTTCTTAAGACCTTTGATATGCACTTTCAGTTTATCCAGACGCAGCTGAACCAGCGGGACCCGCAAAATCAGCTTCACCGCTAAAACCAGCAACCCCGCTGCCGCCAAAGCCAGATACCAGTAATTGCTCATAAAATCACTGATGGCTAAGATGATCCGGGTTGGCGTCGGCAGTTCACCGACCATGACAAACATCGATTGGAACTGCGGCAGCACAAAAGTGACAATCACCGCCACCGCGGCCACGGTCAGCACCGCTAAAACAGCCGGATAGGTCATGGCGCCGCCGATTTTCTGATTCATACGGTAATCTTTCTCATAAAACTCCGCCATACGGGCGATGGTTTTGTCGATGGTGCCGCTGTTTTCCGCCGCATAGATCATCTGAATCAGGAGTTCCGGAAAAGCGCTGCCCTGGGCGCGCATGGCTTCCGAAAGTGCAACGCCGCGGCGGATTTGATTCTGCACATTCTCAAAAACCCGACGGGAATAGGGATCGATTTCTTCTTCCTGCGCCAGAATGTGCAAAGCGCGCACCAGCGAAATGCCGGCGTTCAGTAAGGTTCCCATTTCACGGCAATAAGACACCACGATCTTGGGTTTTAAGCGGCGCAGATTGCCGCGCTGCACCACAACTTTGGCCGTCACAATAAAAATATTGTCTTCCTTCAGTTTGCGGTAGAGCTCTTTTTCATCCAGTGCGTCTGCCTGACCCCGCAGCGTTTTCCCGCTTTCATCGTAGGCAGTATACTGATATTTCGGCATAGCACTTGCTTCCCTTCTGCAATCAACGCTTGCGCAAGGTTCTCCGCAAAACATAAAATGAATTTTGTGCCCTGCGGAGAGCCTTGTTTTCTAAAACAGGCTGGACGTGAGCAGCCTTAAGGGACAGGAGTTGGCCATAACGCCAACCATCCGGTGAGAGAAAATTCCCACCGGACGGAGGCGAAATGTTTCTTGATTGGATGCGTTTTAGTTTGCGGGTTCTTATTGGGTGACGACTAAGCCGGCAGGTGTACCAGTACCAGGAATCGTCCATACTCCGGTTGTCGCTATCGCAGATTTTGCATAACTTGCTACCTTACCGTTTGATGCATATATTAATGATTTGACTTGACCATTCGAAAAATAAGTCACATCAAGAGTACCAAAAACTTCTGCTAAAGCCTTGATATCATCTGCAGTTGGCAATGTGGCTAATTTATTAGTGGCATATTTTTCCGAACCCAATGTTTGTGCAGCCATTAAAACGCTGCGCGCTTCAGATGCAATGGCTCTCTCGTTTGCTTTGTCAATATAACCGGTGTAAGCGGGGATGGCAATAGCGGCCAAGATCGCCAGGATAACGAGAACAACCACGATTTCCACGAGGGTAAAGCCTTTTTTGCTTTTCATTTTCTTCATCATTTGAAATAGGTTCCTTTCTGATTTTGTGATTTTAAGATTCCTCATAAAATAATCCGCTGACCGACTCAGTTCTGCGCAGTGTTTTCAGCCAATGATACTGATCGGCTTGTACTGCAAATCAATCACCCCCTTGTCGCTGAAAATCAAACGGTCGCCGCGCCACACTTCAATTGTCACCGTCACATAAGAAATTCTGGTTTTCTCTCCATCATTGAAGGTGACCGGCTGATATGTCAGTGCGATTTGACTGCCGGCATAGAACTCTTCGCCATAGACTTGTTCGATGCCGCGGGTCCGGTCCGCTGCGCCGGGATCATTTGCCAGATCGGGTAAATCCCGGTAATAGCAAATCCAGAGTTCCCCCGGCTGCAGCTCAGTATCGGCTCCAACCTGGATTCCATTCATATCATAAACACTCTTTATGCCCCCGCCGGTTTCCAACAAACGGTAAACACCTTCGGGATCGGTATAAAGAATGAGCTGACCTTTATATTGGCTGTTGATTATCAAATTGATTTTGGTCGCTTCCCGCAGCTGGCTGCGCACACTTTCCAGGATGGTCTCCGCCATTAGCTGACAGTTGTTCAGATCCTGGACACGGTAGAAACTATTGATATAAGGACCGATCAGGGAAGTGATGGAGGTGAGAAACATCAGCAGCAAGACGGAGGTCACAACCATTTCCACCAGGGTGATCCCCTTACGCCTGCCTGTTTTGATGCGATGCAGCAAGACGCACCTCCTTTCCGGTTACACTCAAGCTAGGGTACGGCATAAACCAGAAAATGATAAACCGCTCCGCCGGCGGCGGTGATTTCTTTGCTCTGCAGAGTCAGGTCGAGCTGCAGGGTCAAGCTGCCGTCGGTGAGCGTGACATTCGCCGTCTGAGCTGTGGCCGGGGGATTGTTGCTGTAGCTGTGTTCGATCAGCTGTATGGCGATTTCGGCTGCCGTTGCGCGGATTTCATCCGCCTTGACGATCATTTTATGCGAAAATTGAATCGCCCCGTTCATCATGGTGATTAAGAGGACCAACAGCGTGAAACAAATAATCACTTCCGCCAGCGTGCTGCCTTTTTTGCTCATCTTAAAATCCATTCCTTTCGCAGTTCTCAAGGCATAAATCGAGATGAAAAGAATGCAAACAGTTCCTTTTCACGCTAGTCCACCCCTGTGATCTCATAATAATAGAGTCTGCCTTCTTCTGTGCAGACCCCTTCGATCACATCATCCGCCTGCAGGCTGAGCATACTTCCGGAGCAATCGGCGCTCAGATACCAATCGAAATTATCGTTGTGGTAGATTACCGTTGCAATGCCGCCGCGCACTAAGGAATAAGTCGGCACATAATTAACGGTGCGTTTGAATTTGCTGTCCACCGTGCTGGCGGAGCCATCATCCCCGTTGATGGTGCAGCGGACGCTGACCCAAGCCAGATAATCGATATCCTTCAGCGTTTTTTCATAATAGAACAGATCCCCCCTGAGTTGGTCCAAACCGTTGGGCAAATAGTTATTGACGACAAAGGTATCATCCGAAAGGAAAATATGAATCGTTTGCCGCTGTTTTCTCAGGATCAATTCGATCTGGCCGTAGCCTTCCGGTAATGCGCTTGTCATGGCAAAGGTATAGGTCGCCAATTCCTGCTGGCTGACACTGTCGTCGAAATGATAATCCTGATAGGAACCCGTTAAGAAATTATCAATGCTCTGACAAAGTTCCGAATCGTAATCCTCCGAGGATAGCTGGTTGGTAAAGGCATCGGAGAAGCTCAAAGCCTGTTCGTAAGTTCGCAGCCGCAGGATCTTCCGATTGGCTGTGGCAGCTAAAGTGGCGGAGGAAAACAAGAGGGAGAGCGACATGGCGGAAAACAGCGCGGCGGCGCAGATGATGATGACCATGGCGGAACCACGTTTGGCATGAGCGGGGCGAAGATTGTTTTGAGTTTGCCGGCTGATTAGTTTCATTCTCCCCCACCCTTAATCCCAAATTCCCGAGACTGGCCTGCAGGACACAATTTACAGGCAATACTACGAAATGGTGACCTCAATGGCCGCTCCTTCGATCAGGACATCCTTATCCGATAAGATTTGCTTGTATAATTTAATCTCCCAGATGCCATAAACGGTATCCAGTTGATTATGACCGATGATTTCCAAACGCAGCTGCTCCGTTGTATCGCTGAATTCGTAGTAATCAAAACCCGTGGCGTGCCGAATACCGCTTTGATTCACCAGGCCCCAGCTGCCGTTTTTCTTGAGATATCTGAGGTTATAGTCATAAGTCTTCTCGGCGCCATACCAGGCGATTTCGATTCTGCGGATGTGAGAAGACGAGAAAGCCATGGTGATCGGGATCGGATTGTCCACACTGATTTCATCTTTTTCGCGTTCAACCGCCCAATATTCCCCATAACCGTCGGTGGTGCCGTCGAATAAATTCGCCGGATTTGCCGCTGTGTCAATGACAGCGGGTTCCTGCAGAGCGAAGGTTTTGACAACCGCTTCCCCCACATACATTCCTAACAGATTCGTTCTTAAAGCAGTCTCGCTGCGATCCAAAAGAGAGACCTGCTGGGCGGTTGCCGTATAGGACAATAATTTTGGATTGGCTGTATAAAAAACCGCAAAAACGGTGTAGTTGTCTAAATCAATCTCCAGGCAGACGCCCTGCGCCAACACTGCGGCATCATAAAGATAGGGGGTGCAGAGTTGTTTGATTAAGTTTGCATCAGCGGAAAGAGGGTCTGCTTCCCCCTTTTCCAACAACAGTGCATAATATTGGTTTGCCGACAGATCCGGATCGGTTTTGCCGAGATAGTCGTAAAGATAACTGTCAATCGGCGTTCCGGCCAGGATGATCTGCTGTTTCAGATCATCTGCATGACCGCCGCTTTTATAATAGGTGAGGGCGGATTGGGTGGCATAATAGAGTGTCTTGGCATAATTCTGCATCTGCATCGATTGCGATTCTTCCAAATAGGCAGTTGCCGCAGGCAAGCCGAATCCGGACAGGATTGCCATGAGCGTCATCACGACGACCAGTTCGATTAAGGTAAAGCCTTTCCGCCCGGATCGATGCATCCCCCCTCCCCCTTTCTTCTCCGTTGCACCTATGAACATTTTTTTATTTCGATAGTGTTAGTTAAAATCAATATTTTTCAAATTTCTATATCTGTGTGAATAATTCCTTCTTCCGGAGAAAATATATTCGCCGTCACTCTTTTTTCCCATTTTTTCTTAAATTTAACAATTTTACATTTTTAAATTTATAAATACATATTATTGTATTTTATTTCTATATACTACATATTTAACCTTACGATTATATATTATTACGCATTACATTGCAAGACCGACAAAATATATTCTTTGCAATTATATCTTCGCGCTATTGATCGCAGGCTTTGTAATTAGTTACGTTTTATATATGTTTAATTCAAAATATGTATAATTCTTATTTTGCCATTTCATTGTTTGCCTGCTCTCCCTGCTGGTTTTGGAGTGGATTCCGATTTCCGCTTACCATGATGCCGAGTAAGATCCAGAACAAATAACCGACCGACACCACGCTGATGTTCATCGCTGCCTGCACGCAGTAAGAGACAACCGCGATCAGCAAACCGGCTTGGATTAAATATTTCCTGTCCATCGGAAATGCCCTCGCCTCTGTCTGTTTTTGCTGGCTACGCTGCAGCCAAATTTGACCGGCACGCCATAATTGCAGCCAAGTCCGCCAACAGCAGAGGAACAAAAAACCAAGGTAGCAGAAGAGGGAAGGAATCCCCGTGGTCACGGCAATATGCAGATATTCGTTATGCGCTTTGTCAAAAAGATAGAGCTTATGATAGTGTTCCAGCATGTCATCACGGTATGCTGCCAGGAAGACCTCCCCAAGCGTTTCCGGGCCATAACCCAGCCACGGACGTGCTTTGATCAATCCCCAGACCCGGGTCCAAATATAAATCCGACCGGCGCCGGCTTTTTCATAATCTTCTGTTTTTGTGATGACCTTCGCTGCGTCCGTCGCAATCGACTGCAGCCGGTTGACCATGCTGCCGCCGTCTTTGTAATTAACCCCGGCAAAGAGCAGCAGAAAAACCAGCAGGCTGAGCAACAAAGCTTTTTTACTAAGTTTGAGGGAATAGACAAACCAAAAAAGGAGCAGTGTGCCGAAGGCAAGACCCACCCAGGCGCTACGAGTGGAAACGTAAAGGAAGCAAAGAAAGAGCAGCGCTGCTGCGCCCAAATAGCGCAGCTTCTTTGTTGCAAGATACGCAAACCAACTCAAGGGAAAAACCAGACTGAGGTAAGCGCCAAAGAAATCCGGATTGCCAAAGGTCACAAAAGGACGCAAACCCCAACCGATCCGCTGCGGATCGCGCGGGATAGGGTCCAGCCCGAAATGCTGAAAAATGCCGTAGACGGACAGGAGTGTCGCTGATGCAAACAACCAGTCCAGATGCTTCGGTTGATAGCGATAATGATGACGGGCAAACAGAAAGAAGACCGCATAGGTATAAATCGTAAAAATCCCGTCGCAGCGGCGGACGCGTCCTAAAATAGAGATACGCAGATCGGTTGAGAAACAGGTAGCCAAGAAAACCAAAGCCAGATAAACCAACAGCAGGATATTAATGGCATCCTTTGGCAGCGAAATCTTTCTCTGACAATAGAGATCCACCGTGAGCATGATGAGACTGAGCAGATACAGAAAAATCGCTTTGGGTTGGTAGAAATAATCGGCGCCGTAAGGCACGATAATCAAGGGAGTAAGGATAGCAGCCGCCAGTAAAAGCAGCGTGATCAATTCTGAAACCTGCGATTTTTCCGTTTGCCCCATCGCCGCAGTCTGTAAGCCAAACATGGCACTACCTCCTAATTGAAATTGAAAAGCGAATGAATCCGTACTCTGAGCAGCCTTCTAATTTGACGCGGAATCCAAAAACCCTCTTTTTCGCTGAACCAGGGTGAACCAGGGGGACGGGGGTGGTGGCACAA
>JAJFTT010000020.1 GCA_021372785.1 Negativicutes bacterium
AAATGAAAAAAAGCACGCAGAAAAAATGGACTGTCTGGGCAATCGGACTTTATCTGCTCGTAATCGTTTTTGCTTTTATCCTCTCGTTAAAAACACCGATTCTATTCGCCAGATATTTGTTTACCATTACCGGCTTGTTCATCTTTGCTCTCAGTTACATCATCGCCAAAGAAGAAAAGAAATCGATCGTGATCCTCTTCGCCGCAATCATGCTTGCCTTATCCGTCTACAACAACATTGCTTTAATCAAAGCAAATTATGCTGAAAGCAATCTGAAACAAATAGACTATTTGGCAGAAGAGATTCAACCGAATGATATCATTGTCTATTCAAATATTGGCATCGGCTCCGTGATAGCAACCCATTTTACAGAGAATAAGCAGTATTTTTACAATGCAGAGAATTGGGACGCAGCGGCCGCTTTTCAAGCGTATGCTCCGCAAATGACAACCGTTGCAGACTTATCCTTCCTGAATAATTATACAGGAAGGATCTGGCTGATCGACTCTGAGAATTTCGATTTCTACAATCGTGCTTTTAAAGATAACGGTTATTCATTCAAGAGCAGTGAAATCTTCTTTACTGCCTATCAAAATTATCGCTATAATATGGTCTTAATCGAAAAATAGAACCCGACACCCTATTTGCCAGTCAGTGTAATCCGGCTTGCCTTGCAAGCTGATCTCTTCAGCTTGCAAGGCATCCTCAGATCGTTATTTTTTCCGGAAAATTATCAATTTACTTGCGGCATAATTCAAAATCACAACAAGTATATTTGAAATTAGCTTCCATATTGTGGCGTTCATCCGCAGAACATCAACAGCCGCATACATAATAACAACATCCAGGATCCCCGTCAGAATGCGGGCGGCAAAAAATGTGGAAATTTCATGTTTCAAAGTAAACCCATCAACTGCTTTGCTGTTAAAAACCCATAATTTATTGGTCAGATAAGCAAAGATAACCGCAAAAATCCATGCAATGGCAGTTGAGAAAATATTTGGAATTGTAAAAATAGTATATAATATATGGTAGATAATAAGATTAATAAAAGTAGTAATAATTCCAAAAAACAGATAGAATATGAGAGTTTTATATTTATTAATGAACTTTTTAATATCGTAATTCATTATTTTTGTTCCTTCACAATATAGATCGGTCTGCTCTTTGTTTCCATATAGGTCTTGCTGAGATATTGCCCCAGTATGCCAATACAAAAAAGCTGAACACCGCCCAGGAACAAGATAATGCAAACCAAGGCCGGAAAACCCGCAACCGGGTCGCCAAAAACAATTGTTTTCAGAAAGAAATACAACAACATCAAAAAAGCAACCGTGCAGAATAAAACTCCTGCAAAAGATGCAATTGCCAGCGGCGCTGTTGAAAAGCAGATCATACCGTCAATTGCATAGAGAAGCAATTTCCAAAGCGACCATTTTGTTTCGCCTGCGATCCGGTTGACATTTTCATATTCGATCCACTTTGTTTTGAAACCAACCCAACTGAAAATACCTTTCGAAAATCGTCCCACTTCTTGCAGGTTCAGAATGGCATTGACCATTTGACGCGTCATCAGCCTGAAATCCCTGGCCCCATCCACAATTTCAATTTTACTGATCAGATTAATCAGCTTATAAAACATGCGCGCGAAGAAACTGCGCAGCTTTGGTTCTCCTTTTCGCGTGACGCGTCTTGTTGCAACACAATCATAGCCTTCCTGCTCGATACCGGTAAGCATCTCTTTCAGAAGCGAGGGTGGATCCTGCAAATCCACATCCATAATCGCCACATAATCACCGGTTGCCGCCTCCATTCCGGCCAGCATCACCGCTTCTTTGCCGAAATTTCTCGAAAAACTGATATAGTGAACATTCCCGTTTTTTTCTGAGAGGGATTTCATGATTTCCAGCGAACGATCCCTACTGCCGTCATCAATAAAGATTAATTCAAACTCAACAGGCATCCCTTTTGTCTCTTTTAAAAAAGCTTCGTAAAACAGTGGAATGGAGTCTTCCTCGTTCAGACAAGGAATTACCACACTTATTTTCTTCACGTTGCTATCTCCTTCTTATCCAGGTGATCCGTATCTTGCACTGCCATTTCCTTCGCTGCCGCGTTCACTCCCTCCCGTTGCCGAGAAAAGTTACAGCAAAACCGGCACGCTCCTATCAGCAGCGGCTTAGCAGAGCAACTGCTGACATGTGGCAGCTGCAAAAAAGAGGTTTCCAGGAGCATTCTGGATGATTGCCACAAAATCCTTTTTTTCATTGGTTGAATTGGCATTATCTTCCTTTATACCGTTCTCCTCATTGTGTAACGGCACAGCGCGCGTATGAATGAACCGGGGCTGTTTGTTTTGTCTGGTAACCGCACAGAATTATATCCTCAAAAAAGGGATCAACCACGCTGAGAACGAAAGCATTTAAAAAAGGACAGAGGTGGTGGCAATGATGAATCCAGAAGAAATGCAAAATTGTATGCAAAAATGGCAGGGGATTTTGCGCCTGCAGGATTGGGATCTGCATTTCTTGCCGGTCGAAGTGGAATGGCGCAAGACAGGTGATATCAAAATCGATGATGCCAATCACAACGCGGTTTTGATGCTCAATGTCTGTAACCCCAAACGCAGCAATACGGAAGAAGTGATCATTCACGAATTACTGCACCTAAAACTCTGGCAGATGGATCAAATGATCGAAGGGCTGATCAACTTGGTCTATGGTACTGACGAAGCGGACAGCAAACGGGAATTTGCTTACACCCAATTTATGCTGGCTCTGGAATCAACGGTGGAAGATTTAGCGAAAAGCTTCACTTACTTAGCCGCCGAAGAAAAAGAGAGCGCGCTCGGCAGACTGCATCAGGAGATTATCAACGAAATCCAGACAGATCACTATCAGATCAAGCAATAACCGAAATGTAATTCTTTTGTCCCTTTAAACAGATTAAAAACAAACCGGACTGCTTTACAAAGCAATCCGGTTTGTTGGTGCGCCCGGAGGGATTCGGACCCCCGACCACCAAGTTCGTAGCCTGTTACTCTATCCAGCTGAGCTACGGGCGCATAAATAAATTTGTTTAAATGGGGCGGATAACGGGACTCGAACCCACGACCCCCAAGGCCACAACCTGGTGCTCTAACCAACTGAGCTATATCCGCCGTAAATGAATGGTGCGCCTGGTAGGAATCGAACCTACGACACACGGATTAGAAGTCCGTTGCTCTATCCCCTGAGCTACAAGCGCATGTTCTGAGTGGAGAGCGCATCTTTACTGGTCGGGACGAAGGGATTCGAACCCCCGACCTTCTGGTCCCAAGCCAGACGCGCTACCAAACTGCGCTACGTCCCGAATACATTTCGCTTCTGCTGAGAGTGAATCATCAAGAATTTTACGTGCCTTCAGTTCTTGGCTCAAATAATATAACATAGCGCAAAGAATTTGTAAACCCAAATCACGTATATGTTTTTAACTTTTTTCTTATCATTTCAAAGAACGATCGAAACTCGCGGCAATACCGGCATCTCCGACATACCAAACCGCTTTTATTCCTGGAAAATGCCGAATAAAATGAAAAATGATCGGATTTTACTGCAAAGATCGCTTCTGCCTGACTTAATTCAACTCATTTGCATGAAAAAGTTGTAATAATCGCTGTTTGAGTAAGACCATTGCTCTGCCGCGATGACTGATTTCATTTTTTACGGTCATCGGTAATTGAGCGAAAGTCAATTGATATTCTTCCACAAAGAAGAGCGGATCATAGCCAAAACCATGATCACCCTGCAAAGAGCGCAGCAGCCTGCCTCTGGTCTCACCGTGAAAAGTCTCCGGCGGAAATCCGGGTCTGACCAAAGCAATTTCCGCTACAAAGTAAGCTTCTCTCTCTTCTCCCTCGGCTGACTGCATTTTCATCAGCAGTTTCGCATTGTTCTCCGCATCGGTTGCCTGTTCACCGGCATAGCGCGCGGAATAAATACCCGGTTCTCCGCCCAGATACGGTAGCACAATGCCGGAATCATCGGCGATTGTCCATTCATTGGTAAGGGCTGCGATCGCGGCGGCTTTTTTAACCGCATTTTCGGCAAATGTATGACCGTTTTCCGCAATTTCGGCGCTCAAGCCGATTTCTTTGGCAGTCAGCAATTCAATTGGCAAATCCTGGGTAAGGGCACGAAATTCTCGGATTTTTCCCTGATTACCGGTGGCTAATAGCACTCTTCTCACGAATACATCCCTCTAAAAGTGTATATTTTCTTTTTGCAGAACTTCTTTTTGTTTTTGAATCAAGTTTTGGATTCCGACTTCCGCCATGTCCAGCATGCGATTCATTTGGATACGGTTAAAGGTAGCTTCTTCCCCGGTTCCCTGAATCTCCACAAATTCACCGGAACCGGTCATTACAACATTCATATCCACATCCGCATTGGAATCTTCATCGTAACACAAGTCCATTAAAATTTCTTGATTCCGCATCCCCACACTGACAGCGGCTAGGTAGTTCGTAATAGGAATCGAAGGCAGGATTCCTTTCCGCACCAATTTATCACACGCCATGACCAGTGCCAGCCAAGCAGCCGTGATAGAAGCCGTCCGGGTTCCGCCGTCCGCCTGCAGTACATCACAGTCAAGCGTAATCGTTCTTTCCCCCAAAGCTTCCAAATCACAGACCGCTCTTAAGGATCGGCCGATTAAGCGTTGAATTTCCTGTGTCCTGCCGCCAATGCCGTTACCGCGTCTTCCCTCCCGTTGATTGCGCAAAGCAGTGGCTCTCGGCAGCATATTATATTCGGCGGTAACCCAGCCTTTACCGCTTCCTTTCAGAAAGGGCGGCACATGCTCCTCCACGGTTGCAGTTACTAAAATGATGGTATTTTCCACTTGAATTTGTACGGAACCTTCTGCGTAGATATTAAAACCGGTCTTAATGAACACAGGACGCAGCTCATATTCTTTTCTACCGTTAAAGCGCATTGTTGGAGATGCCTGCCTTCCGTCTACTTTTTCTTTTTTTTATCCATGATTTCATCCAAACGTTTGAGAGAATTCAAAAGATGCAGCTGATCTTCTTCACTGACAGAAACAAGGATCCCGGCTAAATACTCTTTCCGGCGGTATATCACCTCATCTACCAATTTTTCCCCTTTGGGCAGGATCTGCAAACGTACGACACGTCGGTCATCCACATCACGGATACGCTGCACCAATTCATTCCGTTCCATCCGGTCAATCAAATCGGTAGCCGTGCTGTAAGCAAGATACATTTTCTCGCCCAGTTCGCCGATGGTGATTGTGCCGTTTTTTTGCAGGACTTGCAAAGCGGTCAGCTGCGGTGGCGTAATATTAAAGTCGGCTAAAATCTCTCTGCCTTGGATACGAATTACATTACTGACATGCCGTAGCAGCCATTCAAGTTCCCCGACCGTTTCGGTAAATTCACGTTCTTTTTCCATTAAAAAATCACCTCACCAAATTTCTCCATACAGAATTATACATCTTATCCCTTTTAAAGTCCAGTGCTATTGCAGAATTGAGGTGTAAATTTTTCGGTATCAAAAATTACTGTATCCGTAAAGTTCTATCAATGAGCATTCATTATTTTGCAGCGAATCGCTGTCTTTTTCCCGCGTCAGCGATTCGCTGCTAATTTAAGTAAAGCAGCCGTTCCAACTGATCACCGGTGTTCATTTGCCCTACGGCCAGCGCCACCCGTTCTCCATTCAATAAGAATTGAACTTTTTCAATAGCGGGAAATTCAGTCAGGGTTTGCACAATTGCCTTGATCGCCAATTCAAACTGCGCCTGATTGGCAGCAAAATTGTAATCGCCAAAATCCAAGTCCAAAATTGCCGTCCTGTCTTTCACAGCAAAGTTTCTAAGATACACCCGTGCCGGAGCGCCCTCGGGATTACTGAGCACAGAAGCCTGTAAGGAACTGGCATACGCTGCCGGCCCTTCCAAAAGCATGACAAGCGTTTGCATGATACTGTCGTCTGTATTGGGTAAACGAACCGTAATCGGCACCAGACTGTCCGTTTCCGGTACCAACCAATAGACCACAGTTTTGCTTTCCTGCCGCACCGTTTCTTCGTTTGGCCATTCCGGCCGGCTCAGCGGCAAATTGATCTCATATTGCGCGCTGTTGCGGGACAAGAAATTACTGTTTTGTCCATCCAGAAGAAATTGGACCTTATTGATCGATTTAAATTCGGTCAGTGTCATGACCAACGCATCTCCCACGCTTTTCACAGCACTGAAAGAAGGCAAAGCGGCGGTAAAACTATCCGGCAAATCCAAATAAGCAATTTTATCTCTGACTGCAATCGAAGCTACCTCAACACTGGGCAGTCCGAGCGCCTGGCAAAGATGTGTCAGGGTCGCATTGACCGCCTGTACATGCAGCGGCTGGCTGGAGTTTGTTTCCTCCGTCACGGCATAATACCAAAAACGATTGCCATTGCTGAAGAGACGATATGCAATCATTTGTTTTACTTTTGCGCTTTCTGTCGTATGCAGATATTCCGGATCCTCTTCACCGTACAAGCTAATCTGATCGCCAAATACATGGTCAACGGAAGCCGACAGCTGGTTTGGGCGATTGCATCCTGTCAGGCAAAGCATCAGAAGGAGAAGCAGCGTAATTGTTTTTTTCATCGGAACCTCCACTTCTCACCGGCTAATTACTGAGAAAATAGACGGCGACATTTCTTTTCGCCCAGGCTACAGCATCGGCATGAGAATCAAAACCAAGATCCAGATGATTGGGGGCTATAGCTCCGCCGGTATCTCCGGCAACGGCATAACCATATCCTTCCACATAGAGCCGGGTACCGAAAGGAATTCTGCTGGTATCCACCCCAACCACCCCATATCCCTGCGCCCGGCCGCTGGCGGTGATACCATAGCCATAATCACCGGGATCCTTACCGCAGCAGAGAGAACAGGAGCAATAGCCGGTGGTAGTCATGTAGGCCACTTGCGAAAAAGAAATCAGATCACCGTTGGCGAGCTGGGTCTGCGTTTGTGTACCGTATTCCACAATCTGATTTGACATCGTCTGTTGCTCTTCTGTCCTCAACAGCTGCCTTGCCACTTCCGTGCCGTCTTCCGTGGTCACAAGATAAGTACAGAGGGCGATACCATCACGCCCGGCTGTCGTAATCCTTTGCTGGCCAACAAAAAGATCGTTGCTGGCAACTGAAATCGTGTCAAAAGGCAATCTCACACGCTCGCTCACAGTCTCCTGTCTGACCCGTATCACGCGAATTTCCATATTTTCCTTGAGCGGAGTGGCCGCTTCCGGCTGCACAAGATCCATTCCGCCGCATTGTACCGCTGCCTCCAGCAATAAGTCCTGCACCGTCGCAGCGCTACTTTGGCCGCGGCTTGTCACGCCTTCAACCGTCAGCGTATAGGGGACACTATAATAAACTGTAATCAGCATCTCGTCGCTTAACCGCTCATTACCGGCCGGGACAACCCGATCCGACTCGCGAAGCACGATATTTTGTTCCTGCAGCAGCTCTGCCACGGTGAATTTCATCGTAGAAATCTTACTTTCTTTGCCAGCCACCACCAGGGTAACCTCTTTGCTCTGGTATTGATATAACACACCGGCAGTCAGACAAGCGCATAACAAAATGAGACAAAGCGACAGGAACCCTTTTCGGGAGATTTTTCTCAGGTTTCTTTTCAATTTCACGGTTCGAATCATCCTTTCCCGGGAGAGAATCCAATCCATATTAACTTTTTTCATTTCCCTTGTCAAGAAGATGACCTTGTGCAAGCATTTGCAGCGGCATATTGCTATAATTTAACATATCATGCGTTCTGGCGTCGCATTAATCTGTTAGTTCTGGACTGAATGCCCGATCCCCTTCATTTGACCATTTAATGACAGAGTTTACCGCAAAAACAGCGGATCGCTTCACTGTTTATAATGGTTCTCCTGAAAATGCAGGATTTTTTTCCGGTTAGCGAGAATAGAGTGCTACACTTGAAAAGGAGGTGCCTCATGCCGGTCATCCACGAAACAGAACGGCAAGATATGGAATTGCTGCGCCCTTCCAATACTACAATTTGGCCTTTGCAGGGATTCAGGGATGGCAAGTGGCAAATCTGTCATTCACGCCGGGAGGCACTGCAATCTGCTTGGCAAAAGTTCGCCGTCCTGACTTCTTCTCCTGGTGCTTCTGAATCTTCGACGCTGGCAGAAGCGGACAGTGCTGACGGTCAGGCTGCAGCGTTGCCGGTGTTTGGCATTCTCTACCGTGAGATTTCTCTTAACAATCGCGAAGCCGGCTTCGGCTTTGAAGATTATCATTTCCGTCAGCTTGCTCGTCTCTCTGCCAATTACGGTTTCAGAACGGTTGTCTTTGCCGCCAAAGGCCTGGATTATGAGCGGAAAACGCTACAAGGTTATTCCTTAACACCGTATCAGGAGTGGCAGCCCGGTTGCTTTCCCCTGCCTGCCGTGATTTACTATCGTGGCGTCAGCATCTTCGTGGAGGAAAACAGCGAACGGATGCAGGCGTTGCAGCAGCTAAGCAGTTTAGGCATTCCCAGTCTGAACAATTCTCTTTTTACACTCCTGCTGGATCACAAACTGAATTTCTACCGTTTTTTGCAGCAAACGGCGCTTTCGCCTTTCCTGCCGGAAACAAGGGAATATTCCGCTGCCGCACTTTGGGAAATGCAAAAGCGGCACCGGGTCCTGTTTTTCAAACCAATTGCCGGTTATGAATCCCGTGGTCTGCTGCGCCTGCAGCAGCTTGAGCCCGGTTGGCAGCTCGATTATAATGATGACAACGGCATTTTTTCAACACAAACCTTGAATTCACCAGAAAATCTGCTGCTGCGGCTGGAGCAAATCACTCAAAATCAGGATTATCTGATTCAGGCGGGGATCCCCTCTTTTTTGTGCGATCATAGCGTTTTTGAACAAAGGATCTTAATGCAGCGCTGTAAAAAAAAATGGCTGCAGGCTTGCCACGTGCTCCGCAGCAGCGGCACTCCGGATCTGCCGTTTATCACCGCTGCGCGCGAAATTACCGCTGATGCGGCAGTTCTGAAGAACCTGCTCACGAAAGAGCAGCAGAACAGCATGAAGGCTCAAATTCAGACCGCCGTTCGCGGTCTGACGCAATTATTCGGCGAGAAACCGTATGAAGCCAGTGAGTTTTCCTGTGATTTTATGCTGGATACGAAAGGCAAGATCTGGCTGTTGGAATGCAATGCCAAGCCTTCCGGTTTTTTTATTCAGACCGGTGACCTGGACGGACGCATGGCTTATTTACGGCATACCTTACAGCAAGCCGTCTATCTTGCCGAGCAAGACCAGGCGTATCCTCACGCTAAGCTTTAAAAACTCTTGAAACATCTTATGCTCTCCTGCTCAATGCCGTGTTAAAATGAAATGAAACTAAGGAAAGGAGAAGATTCTGCATGATCAGTCAATCCAAAAAGCGACCGAAATACACGATTCGTGATATGGTCATTACGGCTCTCTTTATTAGTCTGGTCCTGGTCTTCACCATGTTTATCAATATTCGTTTGCCCATTGCCGCCAACGGAGGGCTGATCCATTTAGGCAATGTACCGTTGTTTGTAGCAGCCGTCTGTTTGGGTAAAAATAAAGCTGCCCTGGCCGGCGGCATCGGTATGGCTTTGTTCGATCTGCTGTCGAGCTGGGTCAGTTGGGCGCCTTTTACACTCGTTATCGTCGGTTTGATGGGGTATATCAGCGGGTTGATTCTGGAAAAAAAGCAGAGACCCAAGGATTATGTTTTTGCGGTGACCATCGCTCTCCTGATCAAAGTCGTAGGTTATTATTTGGCGGAATGGTTCCTGTACGGCAATCTCATCGCGCCGCTGACCAGCATTCCGGGCAACATCATTCAGGTTGTTACCGGCGGTATCATCGCGTATCCTGTTGCGTTTGCCTTAAAAAAGGTGATGAAAAACTTTTAATCCTTTTTGGCGGTCCTATCAAATCAAAAAGCTGTTTCTCTGACGGTTTGCAGAACCGCCGCTGAAACAGCTTTTTCTATTGGCTTAATCTCCGTTTCCTTCCGTTTCTTTTTCCGGTGTATTATAAAATTGAACCGATTGGAAAGGCGATATGGTTGAGATGGCATGCTTATAGACCAGTTGCTGCCTGCCTTCCGATTCAATGACAACACAGTAACTGTCAAATCCGCGCACCAGTCCGCGCAGTTGAAAACCGTTGACTAAATAAACGGTAACCATACTATTCTCTTTACGCACCACATTTAAAAAGGCATCCTGTAAATTCAGTGTCTTATTCATTCCAGACATCCTTCCACTATTCTTTTCAACAGTTTAACACAAAAAGCGTTTGCTGCACAAGCATTTGCAATTCAGCCAGGAGAATTTCTTCCGTCGCATAGGCGCTGAGATCAAACCAGTGAATCTCTGGATTCGCTCTGAACCAAGTCAGCTGCCGTTTGGCATAACGCCGCGTATTTTGCTTTAAGAGAGCGGCCACTTCAGCCAGGCTGATTTCAGCCCGGAAATAAGGGAAAAATTCTTTATACCCTAACGCCTGTCCGGCAGGCAGTGATTCTGTCAAACCCTGCCCGATCAGCTGTCTGACTTCTTCCGGTAAGCCCTGCTCGAACATTGCGTCGATTCTTTGTTCAATACGGGCATAAAGCTCCTCCCTGGGCCGAGTCAGACCCAGATAAAGCACTTGGTAAAGCGGTGCGGCATCTTTTGTTTCCTGCTCTGCCAGAGAAATTGGCTGACCGCTACTGTAATAAACTTCCAGGGCACGAATAATGCGTTTTGTGTCATTGACATGCAGTTTGGCAGCCGTTTGCGAGTCGATTTGCGCCAACTCGTTCAGCAAGCTGAGGTTGCCCTCTTGAGCGGCCCGTCGCTGTAGAGCACTGCGCAGAGACAAATCAAGCTTTGCTTGGCTGAAATCATACGGTTCCAAAGCAGCCCGCACATAAAGACCGCTGCCGCCAACCAGAATTGGCAGTTTTCCCCTTTGCTGGATTTGAGTAATCGCCGCCCGCGCATCCTTTTGATACTGAGCGACAGAATAACGCTCGGTGATTGGCAAAAAATCGATACAATGGTGCGGAATGCGGGCTCTTTCCGCCGCGCTTGCTTTCGCTGTCCCGATATTCATCCCGCGATAAATTTGCATCGAATCCGCCGAAACGATTTCGGCATTGAAACGTTCGGCCAGGCGCAGCGAAATCGCTGTTTTCCCTACCCCGGTCGGTCCTACAATGACGGCGACGCGCGCCAATTTTTCTTTCATCTGTTCAGCTCACTCCATAGACCGCTCAAGGCGTTACTCGTTTAAAGATCTTATCCAAATCCGTTAAGGACAAACAATAAAAGGTCGGCCGGCCATGCGGACAAGTGGCCGCATTTTCTGTGCGGCCCAACTGTTCGATTAATTCACTCATCCGGTTTTGCGGCAGCCACTGATTGGCCTTGATCGCACCTTTGCAGGACATTGTGATCAGCGTCTTCATAGTTAAATCAGAGGCTGAAAGCGGACGTTCCGTCGCTGTCAGCTCGTTAAAAATCTCAACCAGCCCTTCTCTGGCGCCGTCTCCGGTCAAAAGCTGCGGCATTTCCCGCACCAGCAGAGTCTGATTGCCAAAATCCTCAAGCAGAAAGCCGAGTGTCCGCAATTCTGCCAGGCGCTGTATGATGCGATCAAATTCCATTACCGGCAATTCAATGGTATAGGGCATCAGCATGGTTTGGCTGCTGATTTGGCCTTGCTCCATTTGGGCTTTCAGCATGCCAAACAGAATCCGTTCATGCGCGGCATGCTGATCAAACAGATAAAAAGCATCGATTGACTGCGCCAAAAGATAGGTGCCGGCTAATTGACTGATCACCCGCATCGGCGGGAAAATCGAGGGTTGCTTCAAATCCAACGCTGAGAATTGCGGGTTTTGCGGTGGCAAAACTTGTCCTGACTCTTCGCTGCGGCTGGCAGCCGTCAATTCATCCGGCGCTGCATACAACCTTGCTTGCGGTGCCGTCGCAGCACGCTGATTCGCCATAGGGAACGAAGACAGCAAGGATTCCTGCCGAATTGTCGGCCTGGCCGTTGCCGTTGTTTCAGCCGCCAACCAGTCTTCTGATTGCTGTGGAGGATGATAGACGACCGTCTGTTCCGCTTCTTTGCCCAAAAGCTGCGGATTCAACGCAGAACGCACACCGCAGAGACAAAGTTGATACAGCTTAGCTTCCTCACGAAAGCGGACTTCCGTCTTGGCCGGATGGACATTGACATCCACCTGCTCCAAAGGTAATTGAATGGACAAAACAAAAAACGGATATTTCCGCGGCGGCATGATTTGACGATAGGCTTCCTCCACGGCGTGCTGGATATTTCTAGCCTGCGCATAGCGCCCGTTGATCACAAAGTGCTCGTCGCGGCGGTTGGATCGGCTGAACGTGGGTTTGCCGATATAGCCTGAGATGCGATATTCCCCCTCGCTGTAGACAAGCGGCAGCAGCTGTTGCATCACATCATGCCCGTAAACGGCTCGAATCACATCATCCAATTTACCATTGCCGGGTGTGGACAAGACCAGGCGATCATCTCTGGTGCATTCGATGGCCACATCGGGTCGGGACAGTGCCAGACTGAGTGCCACATTCAGGATATGGCTGCCTTCGGCAGCGACACTTTTCATAAACTTGAGCCGGGCGGGGGTGTTGTAAAATAAATCTTCGACAATGACTTGGGTACCTTTGGGGGCGGCGGCATCTTCCGCCGTGATTACTCCCTGATTCACCCGCACTTTGGTTCCGGCCAGGTCGTCCTGTCGACGGGTCAGCAAGCAAAAGTGCGAAACCGAGGCGATGCTGGGTAAGGCTTCACCGCGAAAGCCCAGCGTCTTGATGGCGAAGAGGTCACTTTCTTCCTGCAATTTACTGGTAGCATGCCGTTCCAAAGCCAAAACCGCATCCGACCGATTCATACCGCTGCCGTTGTCCGTCAGACTGATTCTGGTCAGACCACCGCCGGAAATATCAATGGAGACTTGGCTGGCACCGGCGTCAATGGCATTCTCCAATAACTCCTTGACCACCGAAGCGGGTCGTTCGACAACTTCCCCGGCAGCGATTTTATTGGTTAAGTCCGCGCTGAGAATCCGAATCATGGCTGACACCTCCTGCACACTGATTGCTGAACCGGACAGTAATTTACTTTTTCAATTCCTTCTGCCACTCGTTGATTAAATTAATCGCTTCAATCGGGGTCATTGACATCACATCAGCCCGACGCAAGCGAGCCAAAACCGGATGTTCCTCGGCGCTCAGCAAGGGCAGCTGCAATGCGCTCATCTCCGCTGTGGGCTTCTGAGCGGTTTCCTGCCTTAAACGCACCTCATCGTTCGATTCCATTTGCTTCAGAATTTCTCTGGCGCGCTTGATTATGTTTTTCGGCAAGCCGGCCAGTCTGGCGACTTCAATCCCATAACTCTTGTCTACGGCTCCCGCAACGATGCGGTGCAGGAAGACAATGTCCTCCCCTTTGCCTTTCACCGCAACCGAGTAATTCTTTACACCGCTGTAGAGCTGCTCCAGATCGGTCAATTCATGATAATGCGTAGCGAATAAGGTTCTCGCTCCCAATTGCTTGGGGTTCTGAATATACTCTAAGGCCGCGCGGGCAATGCTCATCCCGTCAAAGGTACTCGTCCCGCGGCCGATTTCATCAAGCACCAGCAAACTATTGGTCGTAGCGGAAGCTAAAATCTGGCTCAGTTCTGTCATTTCCACCATGAAAGTCGATTGTCCGCCGGCCAGATCATCACCGGAACCAACACGGGTGAATATACGGTCGACGATACCAATTTCCGCGGCGGCAGCCGGAACATAGGAGCCCATCTGCGCCATCAGCACAATCAAAGCATTCATGCGTAAATAGGTGCTTTTGCCAGCCATATTGGGACCGGTGATGATCATAACCCGCTGGGTTTCTTTATCCAGGAATAAGTCATTGGGAATATACGGCCTGTCTTTCAGCGTACGCTCTACCACCGGATGACGTCCTTCGCGGATGCGAAGACAGCCGCTCTGATTGATCACCGGTTTGTTATAGCGGTATTTCACTGCAACCTCCGCCAAAGAAGCAAGACAATCCAGCGTCGCCACCACTTGAGCGGCTTTTCTGATTTCCTCCGTAAAACTTCCGATCCAGTCGCGCAACTCTACAAAAAGCTCATATTCCAATTCGACTAATTTTTCTTGCGCCCCCAAAATCGTCTCTTCCAGCTTTTTCAGATCTTCGGTAATATAGCGCTCGCAATTTGCCAGGGTTTGTTTGCGGATATAAGTGGGCGGCACGTTACCCAACTGCGCCTTGGTCACTTCCAAATAATAACCAAAAATCCGATTGTAACCCACTTTCAGGGTGCGGATACCGGTTTTCTCCCGTTCTTGCTTTTCTAAATCGACCAACCAATTCTTACCCTCGCGGGCTGCCGTGCTGTAACGGTCCGCCTCGGCATGATAACCCGGCCGGATGATACCGCCTTCACGCAGGGAAATAGGCGGTTCGTCGACGATTGCGGCGGCAATCCTGAGAGTTACAGCGGATAAATCGGGCAGACGATGATGATTGGTCTGTAAGATGGAGGAAGCGGCTCCGCTTAAAATTTGCTGCACTTCGGGCAGCACGGCCAGCGATTGCTGCAAAGCCAGTAAGTCGCGCCCATTGGCCGAACCAAAAGCAATCCGGCCCATCAGCCGTTCCAGATCGTAAACATGAGCCAGCGCTTCGCCCAAACGGAAACGCATTTCGCTGTTCTCCACCAATTCCTGCACTCCGGCCAGCCGATTTTCAATTTGCGCCACATTGGTCAGCGGCTGCAAAACCCATTGATGCAGCATTCTGCCGCCCGAAGCGGTGCGGGTTTTATCCAATACCCAAAGCAAAGAACCCTGCGTTTGATTCTCACGCATAGTTTGAATCAATTCCAGGCTGCGCCGGGTGGACTGATCGAGGACCATCTGCCAGCTTAACTGATAATACTCCAATTTGCCAAGATCTTTCCGTTCTATTTTTGCCGTGGCATGCACATACCAATAGAGAGCAAGGCAAACTTTTATTTCCAGTTCCGTTTCCGGACCTGCCGGCAGGGTGCTCTGAATTTGCTGCAGCAGAGCGGCATCCGAGCCTGTCTCTTGCAGTTCCGCCGCCGTTAATGAGGTCAGAAGAATATTCAGCCGGCGGCAAAGCTCGCCGACTTCTTCCTGATCGCGGCTGCCGGTCCAGATGGCTTCACTTGGCGTCAAACGAGTCAACTCATTGCGCAGCTGCATCATTGCATCCGGACCGGAAAACCCTGTACAGGCAAAATAACCGGTTGTTACATCGGTTACGGCCAGCGCGAAGCGATTTTCCTCCACGGCGAGGCAGACGAGATAATTATTGCGCTTGTCCTCTAGAACACTGTGGTAATCAACGGTGCCGGGCGTAACGATGCGGACAATTTCCCGTTTCACAATACCTTTGGCCAGTTTGGGGTCTTCGACCTGTTCGCAGATCGCAACGCGGTAGCCTTTGGCAACCAATTTGCTGATATACGTCTCTGCGGCATGATAGGGTACTCCGCACATGGGAATGCGTTCTTCGGCGCCTCCGTCGCGTCCGGTCAGGGTAATCTCCAGTTCTTTGGACATCGTAACCGCATCATCAAAGAACATTTCATAAAAATCACCCAGCCGAAAAAACAAAACCGCATCCGGATTCTCCGCTTTTGTCTGCAAATACTGCTGGATCATGGGAGTGTAATCAGTAGCCATGACGATCCTTTCCTTTATACTTTATATACTTTATATACTTTACAGTTTATACTTTATATACTTTACCGCTTTAATTCTGCCGCTTTTCCTGTCAGACTGCCGCTTAAATGAAAGCTGCTGGCCGCCTCGATTTTCACCGGCAGCAATTGACCGATCTGCTCCGGCTTTGCCGCAAAATGCACTAATTTATTGCCGGCTGTTCTGCCGGTAAACATGTTGGCATCCTGCTTGCTGGGACCTTCCACCAAGACAGTCACAATTTTACCCAACTGCTGCTGATTGATCTCTTTGGAAATATCCGCCTGCAAATTCATCAGACATACAATGCGTTTTTGTTTTTCAGCATACGGGACTTGCTCCGTCATCTCAGCGGCCGGTGTTCCGCTGCGCCGGGAATAAATAAAGGTATACGCGCTGTCAAAGCGCACTTGCCGCACAACATCCAGCGTATCTGCAAAATCCTTGTCCGTCTCGCCGGGAAAACCGACAATGATATCGGTAGAAAAAACAACATCCGGAATGGTCTCTCTGATCTGCCGTACCAAATCCAAATAATGTTCTTTGCCGTAACCGCGGTTCATAGCCTGCAAAATGCGGCTGCTGCCGGACTGCATCGGCAAATGCAGCTGATGGCAGACATGCCGGGCGGCGGCAATGGTTTGCAGGAGTTTCAGGCTGACATCACGGGGATGCGATGTCATAAAACGAATCCGCTCCAGACCTGCAATCTGATCGACCCGCGCCAAGAGATCGGCAAAATCAACCGCCGGCTGTAAACCCTTGCCATAAGAATTGACATTCTGCCCCAGCAGCGTCACTTCTTTGCAGCCAGCGGCGGCCAGCTGCTCAATTTCCGCCAGGATATGCTGCGGCTCGCGGCTGCGCTCTCTGCCTCTGACATATGGTACGATGCAATAACTGCAAAAATTGTTGCAGCCATAGGTAATGCTGACCGAGCAAATCAGATTCTGGCTGCGCAGGCGCGGCAAACCTTCGGCAGGCAGCAAATTGTCTGCTCTGATATCGCAGACCAGCCGGCGCTGCTGCATGGTCTGACAGAGCAATTCGGCAAATTGATCAATCATATGCGTGCCGAAAACCAAATCCACCTGCCGATAACTTTTTTGAATCTTTTCGGCCACTTGCGGCTGCTGAACCATGCAGCCACCGATGGCGATCAGGAGTTCCGGATTGTTCTCTTTCAAAACCTTTAAACGACCCAATTGACCAAACACCCGATTCTCGGCGCTCTCGCGCACACCGCAGGTATTGATTACAATCAGATCCGCTTGCTCCACGAGCTCCGTTTTAGAGAAACCGACTTGATGCATCACCCCCGCAATCAATTCGGCATCATTAAAATTCATCTGACAGCCAAAGGTTAAAAAATAAACCGCCGGCGGCCGTTGCTGCCTGCCGGTAAACTGCAGGCTCCAATCCTGCAGCTGCTGTATTGCTTCTTCGTGTGTCATGCCCGACTCTCCTCTCCAAAAGCAGATACTTTAACATGCTTCTTCCTAATTTTAAACCAGCGAATTGATAGATTCATCTTGCTCTATCCTGCTAAATCGTGTATGATAGAACAAAGAAAAAACAGATTAAGGTGTTATCATGAATTATATCAAGAAAGAGAAAACCTTTGACTACGCCGCTTTCAACCTGGAGCGGCTGATCAAATTGGTCGATATATACGGCCCACCCAAAATGGAAAAACCGGTGGCGGATTATTTGGAACCGTTGTTGTCAAAATACTGCACGGAAATCAGCCGTGATGAAATCGGTAATCTCTATGCCGTCCGCAAAGGAGAAGCGGGTGCCGCTACCGTTTTACTCAGCTGCCATCAGGATACTGTTTTCTTTCCCAGCCAGGAACGCTTTTATCTGGTAGAAAACGGTTACCTGCTGCTGGATCGCAATTTATTGGAAAGAGACCGCTACAGCGGCGCGGTTCGGGCCGTTGTTTTGGGCGGTGACGATCGGGCTGGTATTGAAATCATCCTTTCCATACTGGAAACCTATCAAGGACCGTTGACGTTAAAAATCATTTTGTCGACCCGGGAAGAAATCGGCGGTGAAGGCATCCAGGATGCGCGCAGAGAATTCTTTCGGGATGTCGGTTTTGGTTTGGTGTTGGATCGCAAATCCAGCGGCGATATTATCACGGCAATCGAAAATCAGACACTTAGCACAAAAAAACTTGCACAGCATGTGCTTCGCTCAGGGCAGAAGCTTGATATCAGAGACTTAAGAGAAACTGCTGGTTCTTATTCGGACGCGTATTTCTTATCCAAGCGTTTTAAAGTGGACTGTGTCAACCTCAGTGTCGGTTATTATCAACCGCATACTTCGCTGGAACGAATCGATCTGTATGCCTTTAATAATTGTGTTCGCTGGGTCATAGACATCCTGGAAACCTATCCGGGAAAATAAGGAAACCAGGCTTTACCGCTGCAAAACAACCGGTTGTAACTGCCGGTAAAGCTGCCACACAAAAACCAAGAGGGTGAACATCAAATGACCGATTATTTCGCAGCGATTGAGCCGGATCTGCGTTTACAGCAAGCGAAAGCTTTTTTTCAAAATGCCCAGCGGACTTGCTGTCCCAAAAGTTTCCCCGATTTTATGCCGCGTCACCCCTTGCTGCAGCAGATCAGCGGCGTGCATGCAATTCCTTCCCCCATGATGCCTTTCTGGTGGTCCGAAGGTATCCTTAATTCGCCGCAGTTGCAGAAAACTCCTTGGATTAAGGAATTATTGCAGACTGTTACCTGGCAGGAAATGATGGAAGGCAAAATTTCGGAAAACCGTTTCAAGCAATTTCGGGCCAAATGGACTTTGGAGCAGCGCAAACTGATTTCTTCGCCTAAAATCGGCGGTATCCTCAATGTTGTCTTCGTGCTGGACCCAGAGCCGGTCAAAAAATACCGCAACAGCAGCAAAAACCTTTCCCGTCTGCCCTGGTGGTGGTATTGGGCCGCTTTGGAAAGCCGCAGTATCACTTCCCATCAAATCAGTCGGTTTCTTGCCAATACCACCGTCGCTGAATTCAATCGCGGTGAATTTCAAATCGAACGGCTGGAAGCTTTACAGGCAAAATCCGAAAAGAAGCTGCCCAAAACCAATAAAATTGAGGAATTTCTCTTTCAGGTTTTTTACGAGTATCCCAATGTCCTGACCAAATATAATCAACGCGGTGGAAAAACGCTCAATATCATGCGCGTCGCGACGGATCCTTACTCGATTGTTACCATGAGCACCCGCTCACCGCATTGGAGCAGCTGTCAGAATCCCATTCGCCTCGATACGCACGAATTAAGCCATAAACTCTGGGCAAATTTATTGGACAGCAATATGGCAATTCTGGAAATGATCAATCCGGAAGAGGATGAAGAAACCAGTCTGGTCGCCCGCGCGATTTTACGGATTGTACGGGATCATAAGCAGGATTTACTTTATTTGGATTGTCTTTACGGCGAGCGCGGCTACATAACTTCTTTTGTCAACCTGACCAAAGAATTGGCTAAAAGCATCGGCTTGGTGCCGGTCTCGGGGAGGATGCTTCCCTTCTACACCAGTTTTAACACACCGCTCAGCGGTTACTCCATGGATTTCAAAGAATACGAGCCCCCTTACCTCGATTTTGGTGAATGGCGCAAACAAAATGGGCTCTACACCTTCATCGGCGAAGGGCATTACCTCTATACAACCTAGTCACCCCAGCGAAACCGGTGCTTTAAGACAGCACTGGTTTTTTTACCTGTTTTAGAAATTCATTACGGAAAAAAGGCAACCACAGCCATCAGACTGGAGTTGCCTTATCTAAACTAAAACGCCGCATGAGCATCTTGCAATGAAGCGGTGCGCCGCCGCCGAAGTGAGCGCGAGCATCTCACTAGATTGTGCTCTCCTTTTGTTCCGCTAAACGCTTATGAGAAAAAGAAAGCAACGATCTGTCCTGACTGTAGGTGACCATCTCCAACGCCTGAGCGTATGGATAAAAGCCGCCGTCGGTAAAGCCTTGTTCGCTGTTTGGTACCGCTTTATCAGAATCGCTCAGCATTAAATACCAGGTAATCCGATTACAAACCGGACGTCTGCGTGAGGTGGAATAAAACTCATAACTGGTTTGACCTGCCGGCTCGATAATTTTAGATGTGACACCTGCTTCATACTGAACTCGGGCGACAGCTACTTCATGAGCCAATTGATTGGAACGGATGACTCCTTTGGGGAAAACCCATTCTTCTTTGTCGTTTTTCAGAAGTAACACCTTATCACCATGAAAAACTACCCCACCGGCACAATTGCGAATTAACATGTGCGTCATCTCCCTTTCTGCCTTATATTTTCTTTTCTCATTTTTAATTATTTGATATGCAATACTTCCATCCCGCAACGACAATCTCCTTCCAATAGAACAATGCCATAGAAAATTAATCACATTTTTACTGAACCGCAATGGGAAAATAAAAGTTCCGTCTGCCACCGACGACAGACGAAACTTCTCAGCAAAGCCTACTCAGCCATTGCGGTCAATAAGGCTTCCTTGATGAACTCATCCATTGGTTTGTCCTGGATCATGGCTGGCGTTTCATCATCACCGGGCTGGACTTTAAAGAAATTGATCAGCAGATGATTTTTATTGCAGAGGGTCGTATCTAAATGCAGCGGTACAAAATGTACAACAACCTCCTCAAAGGCAATTTTTGCGGCCAGTTCGTCTTTGATATGATCAAGATTTAGTTGTTTGACCGGAGTCAGCATCGCTTTTTCATTTCCCAAATCATCCATCATCCATAAATGGTTGCTGTATAAACGGCCTTCCTTTTTATTGGCAGCTTTGAATGGTTCGTGGTTCGTCAAAGCAGACATCACACGGCGAACCGATTCGGCTGTGAACTCCTGGTCATAGCTCAGCTGATAACCTTCCATTGCGGTTACTTCCTGAATGAACTGATCGGCCACCTTTTCGCGGTCTTTCAATGCAGCCCAAAAATAATCCATCGATTCCAATGTTTCCAATTGAATTTTCAAAGTTTTCATAAACAACCTCCCAAATCTCGTCGGAGCAGAAACTCGCTTTTCAGCTGTGAAAAAATTGTTCTGTCCTTCGATTCAATTTACACAGCATCATTTCGTTAACATTTGCCGATACTCCTTCAATTTTCCGAAGATTCCAGGGGGATGGTTCCAGGGGGACGGGGGTGTTGGCACAG